>JALQWD010000162.1 GCA_023260175.1 Candidatus Nanopelagicaceae bacterium
TCCTGTTAGTAACTCCTTCAGATTTATCGGTTGAAAGGTAATCCTCAGCAAATGAAGAAACTTCTGAGCCTCGTCACTTCACTAGCGATGCTCTCCGGATTCAATTCTGCAACTGCAGCCCCTCAGGCAAAGTCTGGAGCAAAATGCTCTAAGGCTGGATTAACCCAAACCGTTGCCAATAAGAAGTTCACTTGTGTTAAATCTGGATCCAAACTTATTTGGAATAAAGGTGTTGTAATCATTTCGGCTTCCACGCCTAAGCCAATTGCTTCAACCGAACCGACTCCAGTTGAAACTACTCAGTCTCCCGCGCCCGCTCAAAGTTCTACTCCAAGCCTTACGAAATTCAAGAATTGCGCTGAGGTTAAAGCGGCAGGCGCTGCACCGTTAACCAAAGCCAAATCCCCAGAACTATACGAACTGAATGCTGGTCTAGATCGGGACAAAGATGGGGTTGCTTGCGAATCATGAATACCAAATTAATCTTAAGGATTTGTGATTAGCATGGGATTTTTTAGTAAGAAAAATCCTTATTCCGAATTGGCATCAATTTCCAATCACACAATTATGTTTTCGAAAATTGATGAGTACAGCAGGCCAATTCTATTCTTTCCTTATCTGCTGTCGGAGAAATCGGATTCTCAAGTTTCCGTTTACAAAATACCTCTGGAAAATTTGAATTCCAACTTCAAAGAATTCACTAATCAATTTCTTAACAAGTACAACTCACTCTATAAGTCTGGATTGGAATCACCTCGACCGGAAGGGCAGAGATTCTCTTTGGACTTTTGGCCAAATCACACTGTCGCCGAAGACCACTTTGCCTAACAACTGCCTAACATCAGGCAGAGACGAGCAGGTATTTCTAGGAGCGCATTGAGGCATACGCAACCTATTCAGGCGTACATAAACTCGTGTAGAAACACCCTGAAACAGACTCGGACGAACTCTTAATCACTGGGTCGTAGGTTCGAGTCCTACACAACCCACCAAAGCGGCTCTAAACCATTATTGGGTTAGGGTCGTTTTCTATTCTGCAGGAATCAAAATCTTAAATATGCTTATTGGCGCATTCGGATCGTATTCATCACCGTAGATTTCAAGATGCTGTCCACTCCTCTTTTAGGGACTTAATTGCACTTCTCAAGGATAGGGCAACTAGGAATTGAATTAGTTACTTAAAGAACTCTCCTGTAACTACCCAAGATTTATAAGGGCCTTCTTTGAAAGTCACAATTGTTACTGGTAGACGTTTGTAAACGGCGCACATGCTTTTTGAATTCAATCGTCGAATCGTTCCGAGCATAATCAAAAGAGGGATGCCCGTGCCTGGCGCTCTTATTCCAGCCATAACTTCAGTGGACCATGGTTTGTTGGAATAGGTGATGGATTCAATCCATTCCTCCGGCGCACTCAAGGAACCATGAAAGGCGCCAAGTATTTCAAGCAGCGAGAAATTTAGATGAATCTTGCCATCTGATTTAATTAGTTTGGCCATTACTTCTTCTTGGTAAATCCCTTTGGGCAAACAGGCTTCAACCCAACTACTTGCTTGGTCGTTTTACCTTTTACGCAAGTAATTGTTTTTAGTTGTTTCAGCGCATTTTTTAAGTGATAGATGTAATTATCGAACTCTTCTACCTCTTCTTCGCAGAGATCAATAATTGGTTGCAGGGCATGATTAGGATTATTCAAACCTTGAACAATCGCAGCGTAGTTTGAATCAAATTCGTGGAGAACAGTATTTGCCTGCTTCAAAAGCGATGGTTCTACTTTTAGTTTCGCCTTAAGGGCCAATAATTCGGCATGCTGAGCATCTAAACGTGTCAGATACTTTGCTTTGAGAATCTCTACTTGCGCAGCTCGATCGCTAGCTTCGTCTGCCTTTGCTGGAGCTACGCCGATTACCAACATTGCGGAAACCAATACTGCTAAAAATTTCTTTATTCTCATGGCTCTAAATTACCTTCTATTTGTTCCTTCATTTACTCGACTCTGAGTGTTCTAACTCAAATTTCCTATTAAGTACGGCGCCAAATATGAATCAACTTCAGTGCCGTGGTGGCCTCTAAGTAGATCTGCTCCATTTCCGCCACACATATAAATCACGCTCTCTTCCCCTCCAGGATGTTCCTTGATCCAAAGCGTGAAGTTATAAACCTTTCCATCAAGATAACTCCAGCAATCTGTCTTAGTGTTATGAGTTGAAACCAATGCTTTATCTATACCTGCTGCCGTTGGGGTCGGGATTGGAGTCGGGGTTGGCGCTGAACTAGCTGCTGGAGTCGGAAGCGGTTTTGCAATCTTTACTCCAGAGTTCCAAACGAGAACTTTTCCCTTTTTGATACAAGTGAATTTGTATCCATTAACAACTTTGCTAAACCCAGCCTTGGGGCATTTAACGCCGGCTTTGATGGCCGCTGCATTTGCTGACTGAAATTGAGTCGCGAGAAGAATTGATATCGCTATGACGAGCGCTCTCCTTCGCATATCTCAAGGTTAAACCTGCGAAAAACCGCGCTGCAGCCAAATGCCCTATCTCCTTGCTCACTTATAGCCCGTTTATGAAAGGGCTATCCCTTAAGTAGAATTGCCGACATGGAACTACAGAAGGTCATCTTGTATTACGGCTTTGCGCCGGTTGCTGATCCAGAAGCAGTCCGCCTATGGCAGAAAAATCTCTGTGAAACTTTGGGAATCAAAGGTCGCATTCTGATTTCAAAGCATGGAATCAATGGAACTCTTGGCGGCGAAATGGAAGCCCTGAAAAAATACGTGCGCCAAACAAAAGAGTATCCAGGCTTTAAGAAAATTGATTTTAAGTGGTCAGACGGAACCGGCAACGACTTCCCTCGTTTACGCGTTCGAGTTCGCGATGAATTAGTTGCTTTTGGCTCACCTGATGAAATTAAAGTTGATATCAATGGCGTCGTAAATGGCGGCAAACATCTAAAGCCATACGAGGTCGACAAGTTGGTTGCAGAACGTGGCCAAGATGTCGTTTTCTTTGATGGTCGTAACGCCTATGAAGCTAAAATCGGTAAATTTAAAGATGCGGTTGTTCCGGATGTGGTTACCTCTCGCGATTTCATCCAAGAAATCGAAAGCGGAAAGTACGACGACCTGAAAGATAAACCTGTGGTTACCTATTGCACCGGCGGAATCCGATGCGAAATTCTTTCAGCGGTAATGGTTAATCGTGGATTCAAAGAGGTTTATCAAATCGAAGGTGGCATTGTGCGCTACGGCAATAAGTTTGCAGATTCATCACATTGGGAAGGTTCGCTTTACACATTTGATAATCGCATGACCATTGATTTCAGCGATGAAACCAAAGTAATTGGTCAATGCGATGTTTGCCAAGCACCTACTAAGAATTTCTACAATTGCGCTAATCCGCAGTGCCACGAACTATTTTTACTATGCGATGGCTGCCAAAAGGATGAGAAGAATATTTCTTGTATTCATGATGTTAGCCGCAGCCATAAGCAAGAGTTAATCGGTTAATGACAACTCCATGGAAAGTGGGTCCAGAACCAGACCGCACGCTTTCTTATGGAGAAGCGCTTGATCAAGTTATTGAATTTTATGATGGCGATGGCCCATTAGTTACTTTGATTCATGGCGGCTATTGGAGACCAAACCATAATCGCGAACATATGCGAGCACTTGGAGCTAAGTTGGCTTCTAATGGTTTTAAAGTTGCCAACATTGAATATCGCAGAGATTCAGGCAGTCCAGAGAAGTTATTTGATGACGTAAGTGCTGCACTAGAAGAATTACCAGAGTCCATTGCGCTGGTTGGTTTCAGCGTTGGTGGACAGTTGGCGCTAGTTTCTAAAAGCAAGGCGCATAAATTAATTCTTCTCGCGCCAATCACTGATTTGGCTAGAACGAAATCTGAGAATTTGGGCGAAGGAGCAGCTGATGCTTACTTCGGAGATACTGACTTAAGAACTTATGACCCGATGCTAAAGAGTTACGATCAGCATCTTTATCTTCTTCATGGTGATGCCGATGATCGAGTGCCTATTGAGCATTCCAGAGATTTTGCGAAAGCCAAAGGTGCTGCCCTAATGGAAATCTCAGGAGGAGATCATTTTGCAATGGTTGACCCTGACGGCATGGCCTTCGACTTAATTCTTCATATCCTGTTATCAAAGTGATATCCATTTTCGTTTTATTTTCAAAGAGCTCTGCCTAAACTCGCCGCTATGAGTGAGCAGGCGCTATCGGCGGCCCGCCTCCGGCTTTCAAAGGCGTTGGCGGAAGATCCAGATCTCGCTTCCCTAATCAATCGCTTTGATAGATGGTCTCAAGACTTATGGGATGGCCTAGAAGTTGCATATGACGCACATACCGTTTTGCCTCAAGTAATAGATGAAATAGCAAAAATTCACAAAGCGCGAAGTAAGCAGTTGCGAGAGCGTGATAACCAAAGAATTCTGCAACCAGATTGGTTTCAAGATCCAAATACAATTGGCTATGTCTGCTATACAGATTTATTTGCCGGAGACTTACAAGGAATCCGTAAAAGAATTGATTACCTAAAAGATCTAGGTGTCACTTATCTACATTTAATGCCTTTACTAAATCCAAGACCTGGAAATAGCGATGGCGGATATGCCGTTATGGATTACAAGTCAGTTCGCCCTGATTTAGGCACCATGAAGGATCTATCAGAACTAGCAGCGGATTTACATGATGCTGGAATTTCTCTAACTTTAGATTTAGTTTTGAATCACGTTGCGAAAGAACACGAATGGGCGCTCAAGGCTCGTGCGGGAGATGTTAAATATCAGAATTATTTTTATGCCTACCCTGACCGCAAAATGCCAGATGAATATGAAAAATCATTGCCAGAAATCTTTCCGACCTTTGCTCCTGGAAATTTCACTTATTACGAAGATATGGGTCAATGGGTTTGGACCACATTTAACGAATTCCAGTGGGATGTGAATTGGTCGAATCCAAATCTATTCCTGGAATATGTAGACATCATTGGATATTTAGCTAATCAAGGTACTGATTGTGTTCGATTAGATGCGATCGCGTTTATATGGAAGCGACAAGGCACCAACTGCCAAAATCAACCAGAGGTACATTCAATTACCCAGGCACTTCGTGCGATTTCTAAGATTGTGACGCCTTCGCTTATCTATAAAGCCGAGGCAATCGTTGGTCCGCAAGATGTGGTTCATTATCTTGGCCAAGGTGAACATGCTGGAAAAGTTTCAGATTTGGCGTATCACAACTCGTTAATGGTACAGATTTGGTCAGCTTTGGCAGCTCGAGATGGTCGTTTATTAGATACCGCGCTCTCTCGTTTTGCTCCAGTTCCTACTACCAGCGCATGGGCAACTTACCTGCGCTGCCATGATGATATTGGTTGGGCGATTGATGATTCTGATGCAGCGGCTGCAGGAATCAATGGCGGTGGCCACCGTAATTTCTGTGCAGATTTTTACGGAAATGAATTTGAAGGAAGTTTTGCACGCGGTGTTCACTTTCAATCTAATCCTCTAACTGGTGATCGTCGCACGTCTGGAAGCGCAGCAAGTTTGATTGGCATTCAACGTGCAATAGAAAATAATGATGCGGCCGATTTGAACACTGCAATTAATCGATTGATTTGCGCATATGCAATTGTCTTCGGCTTTGGCGGCATCCCACTTCTATACATGGGCGACGAACTTGGAATGTTAAACGACGAAAGTTATAAGAACGACCCTGCTAAGGCCGACGATAACCGCTGGATTCATCGCCCAAAGATGGATTGGGATTTAGCTGCGAAAGCTGCAAACGGAGAAGGCGTTGCTGGACGTGTTTATGAAGCAATCGGAAACCTAATTAAGGCACGTAAGAGCTTGGATTCAATTCACGCAAGCGTTACTGCAGAAACTTCTACACAAAATGATGGCGCTCTTCTTCTAATTAAACGTAAGCACGCTGCTGGTCTCTTAACCGAAATTTATAATTTAACTGAAAAGACTCAGTATTTAGATACCTTTGATGTGGCCTTTGGCGATCGCACCGAAGCAATTTCAGGCAGGAAAATGCATTTTGCAGGACAGGTCGCGGTTCCACCGTATGCCGCCTGGTGGATTCACGCTTAACCCTAAAGCCGTCATTTAGATAATTTCATTACATACGAGCGCCACCACACGCTTGTCTAGCCTCGATTTTCCTTTGAACATATAGGGTTTTCAACATATTCCCCACCCACCACTTACATATGTAAAAAGGATACTTTCTTTAATGAAGAAGAAAATTTCGTTAGTAGGTGCTTTAGCTCTATTTGCAAGCGCGCTTGCATTAGCACCCGCAGCATCATCTGCAGAGCAATACAGCATTCCAGCTGCTCCAACAAACGTAACTGCATCTGTTTCAGGCGCAGGCGTCATGATCAAATGGACTGCTCCAACAAACGTTCAACCTGCAATCACTACTTATGTAGTTTCAGGCGGACAAGGATCATGCCCTATTTATGTTTCACCAAATAAGGGCCACATGCAAGCAATTCTTCCGGTCCTGCCTGGCCAGACATCTGTTACCCCAACAGTTGTAGCGGTTAACGCATACGGAATTAGCGCAGCAGGTACCGCAAAGAAAATCTCTGCCGCAGCACTTGAAAAGGTAAATAAGCGCAGCGATCTTCGTGTCATTCAGTTAGATCAGCTAAGTGACTTCCACGGTGCTATCGAAGGTACCTCAACAAACGCAGGCGCAGCGATTCTGACAACTGCTTTTGCAAATGACCGCAAGGCTGTTCCAGCAACATTTACACTTTCAGCTGGCGATAACTTTGGTGCTGCACCAGCAATTTCTTCTGAGTTCGAAGAAATCCCAACAGTTGAAGCTATGAACATCATGAAGTTCGATGTATCTACATTTGGTAACCACGAACACGATCGCGATATGGCTCATATCGTGAAGATGATTAATCTTTCAACAAATAAGTGGGTTGTTTCAAACTACTCAACTCTAGCTCCGCTAAATACAGGCGCTAACAAAGTTACAGACTATGTAATTATTGAACGCGGTGGCGTAAAGCTTGGCGTTGTTGGTATGAACACACCTGAAACTGTGGATGTAGTTCTTCCAAGCAACATGTCTGGCATCACCATTTCACCGGATACAAAGTATGTAAACGCATCTATCCAGAAGGCAAAAGCTGCTGGTGCTGATCTTGTTGTAGTTCTTAACCACCAAGGTTGGGCTGAAAATAAGGGCGGCGTTGCTACAGGTACTTTGAATACTTCAGCTGCAGGCATCAAGGGTGCAGCAGTGGTATTTGGTGGACATAGCCACTTACTATTCAATTCAATTTCAGCTGATAACCGTTGGGCACCTGCACAAGTTGTTGCACAAGTTCCAAACTCAGGTCTTTCATACAACCAGGTTTCTGTATGTATGAATTCATCAAAGGTAATTGGTTCACATGTAAATGTTGTTACCGCTGCTTCAATTGCTAAGCTAACTCCAGATGCAACAGCAGCTGCGTTGGTCAAGAAGTACAAGGATCAGGTAAGCGCAAAGCTTGACGTGAAAATTGGCCAAGTTTCAGGCATCTTCCCTCGTGGCGGCACACCAGCGGTTGAGCGTTCAAGCGAAACTGAAATGGGCGATTACATGGCTGATCTAGTACGTGCGGCGACAAAGACTCAGATCACGATTCTTAACGGTGGCGGTATCCGCGATACCTTCCCTGCAAAGACATATACACCTGCAGATAAGACTTTGGTGCGTCCAGGTACTGGCGTTACTGGTCCTTACGATGTAACTCTTGGTGATGCGCTGACTGTATTCCCATTCGGAAACTACGTTGCAACAACAAAGATGACAGGTAGTGATATCTGGAAGGCAATCGAAAATGGTGTCTCTCAGTATCCATCTGCAGGTCGATTCCCACAGATCTCAGGTTTCAAATTCTCATTTGATCCAACTAAGGGTGTCGGTAGCCGCGTAACTTCAATTAAGACTTTGGATGGAAAAGATATTCCAAACGATAACTCGGTTGAATTTACAGCTGCAACAGTTGATTTCATGGTCTCAGGTGGCGACGGATTCGTTGATGTATTCCACCCACAGACTGCGAAGATCGGTGGCTTGCTAGTAGATGTTCTAGTAGCAGCGCTAAAGGCAGATATGGCAGCTGGTAAGGTAACTCAAATGCCTAAGCTAGATGGTCGTATTTCAAAGCCATAAGCTTTAATAAAAAAGCCCCGGGGATTTCTCCTCGGGGCTTTTCTTATAAAAATTACTTCTTCTTATTCTCTATTTCGCTAACTAATTTAAACTGACCATCGCCGAGTTGTCCTTGTGATGCATAGAGTTCAAGCTTTGAACGGGTATCAGCGATATCCAAGTTGCGCATAGTCAATTGGCCAATTCGATCAACTGGACCAAATGCTGCATCTTCAGTGCGCTCCATTGAAAGCTTCTCTGGGTGATAGCTAAATGCAGGACCTTCTGTGTTAATAATCGAATAATCATCGCCGCGACGTAGGCGCAAGGTAACTGTGCCAGATACAGCAGATGCGACCCAGCGGGTTAGTGATTCGCGGAGCATTAATGATTGCGGATCAAACCAACGACCTTCATAAAGCAAACGACCTAAACGACGACCCTCTGCGTGATAGTTAGCAATGGTGTCTTCGTTATGAATAGCGGTAATTAATCGCTCGTAAGCAATAAATAGAAGCGCCATGCCAGGTGCTTCGTAAATGCCACGGCTCTTCGCTTCGATAATTCGGTTTTCGATTAGATCTGACATGCCAAGACCATGACGACCACCGATGGTATTTGCCTCGTTCATCAATTCAACTACATCTTCATAGCGCTTGCCATTTATTGCAACTGGACGGCCCTGTGAGTATTCGATGGTCACATCTTCAGAATCAATCTTTACTGAAGAATCCCAGAACTTAACGCCCATAATTGGATTAACAATTTCAAGGTTTGAATTTAGAAATTCAAGAGATTTTGCTTCATGCGTTGCGCCAAGAATATTTGCATCAGTTGAGTAAGCCTTCTCTACGCTGTCGCGATACGGAAGGTTGTGCTTTACTAAATATTCAGACATTTCAGTACGTCCGCCAAGTTCAGTTACGAACTGCTGATCAAGCCATGGCTTATAGATGCGAAGTGCTGGATTTGCGAGCAATCCATAGCGATAGAAACGTTCGATGTCATTACCTTTATAGGTAGAACCATCGCCCCAAATTGAAACATTATCTTCAAGCATTGCTCGAACAAGAAGCGTTCCTGTTACGGCACGACCGATTGGTGTGGTGTTGAAGTACTGCTTGCCACCTGCACGAATATGGAAAGCGCCACAAGCAATTGCAGCCAATCCCTCTTCGACCATTGCGCTCTTGCAATCAACTAAACGTGAACCTTCAGCGCCGTACTGCTTTGCGCGGCCAGGTACCGAAGCGATATCTGGTTCGTCGTATTGGCCAAGATCAGCGGTATAGGTAAATGGAATTGCTCCGTTATTGCGCATCCATGCAACAGCTACAGAGGTATCAAGACCTCCGGAGAATGCGATACCAACACGCTCTCCAACTGGAAGTGAGCCAAGTACTTTAGACATGGTGCGCATTCTAATACCCTTTAACCATGCTCACTAAATTTAATCGAAAGCTCGCAGTTCTGGTCACTTCAGGCGTAGGAACTATGGCTTGTGCATATTTATTTGCAGCAATTGCATTGATTTCACTGCCCAAAGCAATTGCTTCGCATGATGTAATCGTGATTGTCTCTTGGGTGGCTCAGACATTTCTGCAATTAGTTTTACTTTCGATAATTATGGTTGGCCAACAAATATCTTCCGAAAAGGTAGATCAGCAGATTTCAGAGACTCATGCAGCAGCCCTTGCTGAGTTTGAATTGGCTAAAATTGAAGTTGCAGAGCTAAAGAAAATCTCGGCAGAAGTACACCAACTACTTAGGGATATCGAAAAGCGAATTAATTAAAGTGCGCTGCGATTTCGCGCAGCTGCTGTGTGTGTCCAATTATGTGGCCGTCAGCTTTTTCAAATAGTTCACTTAGAGTGACTGGGCCTAACTCTGGATGTTGCGAAACTTGATCCCAATCTGCATCAGTTGCATTGGTTAGAATCTCCAAAACCATCGCCCTAATTCCGACCATCGCAGCAAGCGATGTCTTTACTTTACGTTTTGCGTAATTAACGCGCTCTGGGTAACGCTCTTCATCAAAAGGCTGAATTAATGGTGACTCATCACCGATTGCATGTAGGTAGCGAGATGCAAAATGCAGTTCGCCATCAGCCATGTGGTGCATTACGTAGGCTGCAGACCAACCACCTTCGACCATGGTATTTCGATGCGCTTCAGGGATTGTTGAGAGTACATCTTGGAATTCTTTGCCATGCGCTACGAAACGTTCAAGTCTGTCCATGGGCTAAAGTTTAGCCGTGAGCCATGCAGAACCAAAGTGGTGGAACGAAGCGGTTATTTACCAAATCTACCCACGATCTTTTCAAGATAGCAATGGCGATGGCGAAGGTGATCTAAAAGGAATTACTTCGCGTTTGGAATATGTTCGCGATTTAGGCGTAGACGCTATCTGGTTAAGTCCTTTCTACACCTCTCCAAATAAAGATGGTGGTTATGACGTCGCTAATCCACGCGATGTAGACCCACGTTTTGGAAGCCTGGCAGATGCAAAAGAGTTATTTGATAAGGCGCATTCATTGGGTCTTCGAGTAGTGGTAGATATTGTTCCAAACCACTTCTCCACTGAGCATGACTGGTTTAAAGAAGCAATTAATTCTCCTGCAGGATCTCCAGCACGAAATAGATTCCATTTCTATGACGGCAAAGATGCAAATACTCCGCCAAATAATTGGATTTCACTTTTCGGCGGCCCTTCTTGGACTCAAATATCTGATGGCCAGTGGTACTTACATCTCTTTGATTCTTCACAGCCAGATTTGAATTGGAAAGACCCAGAGGTAATGGCAGATTTCGAAAAGACAATTCGATTCTGGCTAGATCTAGGAGCCGATGGTTTCCGAATCGATGTGGCACATGGTTTAGCTAAAGAAGATATTCACAATGATCATTACGATCCACAAGGCTTAAGCGATGCGCTTCGATTAGATGTACTAATGGAAGTTGAGAAGCGAAACGCTTACCTAGCGAATATTCCATTTTTTGACCGCGACAGCGTCCATGATATTTACAAAGATTGGCGCAAAATATTTGATTCTTACGGTTCGCGTGACATCATGGCAGTTGCTGAAGTCTGGGTGCATCCACCAAAGCGTGCCACACTGTATGTGCGCCCTGATGAACTCCATCAATTCTTTAATTTTGATGTAATGAATGCGCCATTCGATGCGGAATATTTATACAAATCAATCTCAGATATGTTGGCGTTAGTAAAAGAACAGAACGCATGGCCAACTTGGTGTTTATCAAATCATGATTCAGAGCGCGTAGCTTCAAGAATTGGCGCTGATGCAGCGCGCGCAATGGCGTTATTTATTCTGGGGCTTCCAGGTTCGGCATATGTATTTAATGGACAAGAACTTGGGCTTCCTTCTGGCGAAATGGCAGATAGCGATCGCCAAGATCCAATTTTCTTCCGCACCGGTGGCAAACAGAAGGGTCGCGATGGCGCACGTGTACCAATGCCATGGAGCGGCACTAGCTCCCCATTTGGATTTACCACTGGCAAACCATGGTTGCCGTTGCAAGAATCTTGGCGCGAATTCACGGTAGAACATGAAGAGAAAGATGCCAACTCTTCTCTTCATCTCTATCGCCAAGCTCTAAAATTGCGCAAGGAGCTCTTTGTCGGTAGTGGCGAAATTACTTGGACTAATAAGAATGAAGTACTTAGCTACAAGCGCGGAAATATTGAAGTTTTAATTAATATTTCAGGCAAAGCGCAGCCAATAAGTGGCAAAGTGCTTTTAGCAAGCCATCCGGTGACTACAGAGCTGCCGCATGCGGCAGCAGTTTGGTTAAGCCTTTAAATTCTTAATAGATTCACGGTTATGATCTTTGCTTTTCTCGTGAATCTTGCGAAGCTGTAACTCAAAACTATTTACTGCAGCATCGAAGGCAGCTACATCGTTGAATTCGGATGCTTCTGCCCTGACCAATGGACCTGAGCCTTTGGCCGTTAAAGTAACTTTGTGCGAATGTTTTCCTTGCTTTGGATTCTGTTCGTGAACTATTTCAACTTCAATGCGATCGATTGCGACATTGAATCTTTCCAAAGTTTCTAGTTTCTCTGTTGCTATGCCTTTGAAATCTTCGGCTAAGTGAGCTTGGCGAGTATGGAAAACAATTTGCATTTTAAAACCCTTCTATCAGATGAGGGTGGTTGTTGCTCTAAGTCTAGACTTAAGCGTCTTCAAATTCATCATCATCTGCCCAAACAGATGCTGGTGAATCTTCTTGTTTTTCAACCCAAGATAGAAATGAACCGACCGCTTTAAATGAGAGCACAGCAAAAGTTGCTAGCGCAGCGATTCGTCGGATGAACTTCATATGGAAATTATAAACTAAATAACATCCAGCGCTTGCTGAATATCATCCCAAAGATCTTCCACGTTTTCTAGGCCAACGCTGAGTCGAATTAAGTTCTCAGGCACTTCGTGACTTTCAGAGGCCCAACGACGGCGACGCTCCCAAAGAGATTCCACGCCGCCCAAGCTGGTGGCATGTGTTATTAACTTTGCAGCTTCACAAACCTTCTCAGCTGTTGCCGCATCACCTTTGATCTCAAATGAGAGAACAGCTCCGTAGCCCCTCATAAATGACTTTGCTCGAGCGTGCTGGGAATCTGTTGGAAGTCCTGGGTAGCGAACAATCTCCACTTTCGGATGCGAACTTAAGCGCTTTGCCAGTTCTAGCGCGCTCTCAGAGCATGCCTTTACACGAATTGGAAAGGTGCGAATTCCACGAAGAGCAAGCCATGCCTCGGTTGGTCCAACAATTGCTCCGCCAATCTGTCGTTGTACAGAAAGTCTTCCAAAAAGAGCTTCGTCATTGGTTGAAAGCGATCCCATCAAAACATCGCTATGGCCAGCAAAAAACTTCGTTACTGAGTGCATCACAATATCCGCACCCATATCTAAAGGATTTTGATTTAGCGCAGTGGCAAAAGTGTTATCAACTGCAACACCAATACCTGCATCCTTTGCAGCCTTTATAACCAGAGGCAAATCCACTACATCTAAACGCGGATTGGTAGGTGATTCCAGCCAGAGCAATTGTGTTCCTGGAATTGCTGCTAAAACTTCATCGGTATTGCATAGATCAATAAAACGTACTTCTAAACGACCCATTTCGTGAGCCTGACGTAAAACTGACATTGAACCGTTGTAGCCTTGATTAGAAGCGGTGACTACTGAACCTACAGGCAACATATTAAATACTGCACTTATTGCTGCCATACCTGAAGAGAAAATAAGAGTGTGCTTTGCATTCTCTAATTGGCTTATTGCTTCTTCTGTCGCTGCCCAAGTTTCATTTCCGAAACGTCCATAACCAACTTCGGTACCGGCGCGGAAAGTCGAAGTCAATTGAATTGGAGGATTAAGCGATGCCCCAGGTAGATGCGCTGGGCGGCCAGAAGAAATTGCAATAGTCTCTTTTCTCATAAAGAAAAGAATAACTTAATTTTGTAACACCGCCATTGCAGCATTGTGTCCTGGAATACCACTTACACCGCCGCCACGTTTGGCGCTAGCACCGCAAATGTAAACATTAGGTAAATTTGTTTCTACGCCCCACTTGCCTACCTCATCGTCGCTCTCAGCAAAAGGGAGCGTTAAATCTTTATGGAAAATATTGCCACGCGGTAAATAGACGTCAGCTTCCAGATCAAGCGGTGACTTAGCTTCAATACAAGGTTTTCCATCTTTTGAAAGCGCCATTACATCTTCAAGAGGCTCCGCCAAATACTTATTGAGCCCTGCAATCGCCTTTTCTAAGACTAACTTTGTAGTCGCTTTATTGCCCTCTTCATAGGCAGTTGCCGGGGTATGTAAACCAAAAAGGGTTAAGGTTTGGAATCCCTGAGCCTGTAATTCTGGGCTTAAAATTGTTGGATCAGTAAGCGTGTGGCAGTACATCTCGGCTGGAATTACATCTGGGATATTTCCCATAACGGCTTGATCATATGCACGTTCTAATTCGTTGAAACTTTCATTCATGTGTAACGTTCCTGCAAATGCCAGCTTTGGATCAATTCCAGATTTAAGTTGAGGCAAACGTTTTAGAAGCATATTGATTTTGATTTGAGAACCTTCAAGGCTTGCTCGTGAATCGACCTTATCGGAAACAAATTCTGGTGCTGCATTGCTTAGGAAGTGCTTAGCCTGAAATTTGCGGCCGTTAATATCGGTTACCTGAACACCATTTTCGTCTGCATCGATATCAATAACCTTTGCCGAACATTCAATATCAACGCCAAGGGAGATG
>JALQWD010000011.1 GCA_023260175.1 Candidatus Nanopelagicaceae bacterium
AGCGGTTATGCAGGCGGGGAGCTATTAAGGCTCTTAGCCGGGCACCCAGAATTTGAAGCAACTGTTATTACTGCAGGTAGTAATGCCGGCGAAGAGATCACCTCAATCCACCCGCAGCTAAGTAACTATGCCGGACGTAAATTTGAAAGTAGCGATGCCATAAAGCTAAAAGGGTTAGATTTAGTCTTCACGGCCCTGCCACACGGTGAATCTGCAAAACTGATTAATCAACTAGATCCAAATCAGAAAGTAGTAGATCTTGGCGCTGATTTCAGATTGAAGTCAAAAGAGCAGTGGCAGAAATACTACGGCGGGGAACATGCTGGTACTTGGGTTTATGGCCTTCCTGAATTAGCAAATCATAGAGAGTTAATCAAAGCATCCAACCGAATTGCTAACCCTGGTTGCTATGCAACAGTTATTGCCCTTGCCACGGCGCCGATGCTGCCTTTCGTTGATTCATCTGACATCGTCGTTGTTGCCGCATCCGGAACAACAGGTGCAGGTAGAAGTGCAAAGGTAAATCTAATTGGCAGCGAAGTTATGGGTTCTATGAGCTCATATAAATTTGGTGGAGCTCATCAACATACCCCTGAAATCGAACAGGCAACAGGGGCGAAGATTTCATTCACTCCAATTTTGGCGCCAATGCCAAGAGGAATTTTGGCGACAGTTACCGGAAGACTTATAAAGAGTGCAGATGTGAAGGGCGCTTACATAGATGCTTACAAAGCAGAAGAGTTTGTTTGGGTCATGTCAGATGGCCAGATGCCTAAGACAAGTGCAGTAATCGGTTCGAATTATGTTCAGATGCAAATTGCAATTGATGAACATTCAAATCGCGTTGTCGTTTCTGCGGTAATCGATAATCTGGGTAAAGGCGCTGCGGGACAAGCAATTCAAAACGCTAATTTGATCACTGGTTTACATGAATTTGCTGGATTAACCGGTACGGGACTTGGCGCATGAGTCTGCCAAAAGGATTCATAAGTGGATCTATTGCAGCTGGACTTAAGAGTACCGGCGCGCTAGATCTAACTATCATTCAAAATATCGGTCCGCAGAATTTTGGCACTGCTGTTTACACGACTAATAAAGTTGTAGCAGCGCCTGTTATTTGGTCTCGTCAAGTAACTAAAGGAAGAGAAGTTAGCGCGGTAGTTTTAAATTCGGGCGGGGCTAATGCCTGCACCGGTCCGCAAGGTTTTGCCGATACCCATAAAACCGCAGAGCTGATTGCAGAAAAGCTAAATGTTTCAGCAGGCGAAGTTGTGGTCTGCTCTACAGGGCTAATCGGTGAATTGTTGCCGATGGAAAAAATAGCTAAAGGTATTGCTTCGATTTCGCTCAACCAAGATGGATTCTCTGAGAGCGCACGTGCAATCATGACAACTGACTCTGTGCCAAAAATGGAAACCAAAACAGCTGAAGGCGTTACCGTTTCTGGAATCGCAAAAGGCGCTGGAATGTTGGCGCCGGCAATGGCGACAATGCTCTCAGTTGTTATGACAGATGCTGAAGTAGATCCAATTGAGGCGACAGAAGTTTTTGCTAGAGTCGTAGAAACTACGTACAACAGAATTGATTCTGATGGCTGTACATCAACTAATGACACCGTGCTCTTTATGGCATCAGGGTCATCAGGCGTAAAACTGAGAAAGGATGAGTTAGCAGATTTATTAAATCAAGTATGCGCTTCGCTCTCTGCCCAACTTATCGCAGACGCGGAAGGTTCATCAAAAACTGTGGCAATCAAAGTTATTAACGCAGCTTCGGAATCTGACGCTGTAAATGTAGGACGTGCTAATGCACGTAATAATTTACTAAAGTGCGCTATTTTTGGCGGTGATCCAAATTGGGGCAGAGTATTGGCAGCTACAGGTACTGCAGAAGCGCAGTTTGATGCGCTAAATATTGATGTGAAGCTAAATGGAATCCAGGTCTGCAAGGCAAGCGCGCCTGCAGAAGATCGTAATTTGGTTAATTTTGATTCTCGTTTGGTAGAAATTGAAATTAACTTAAATTCAGGTACCGCCAGCGCCACAATTATGACAAACGATCTAACCCATGATTACGTTCATGAGAATTCGGCGTACGCAACATGATAGTTATTAAATTCGGCGGTCATGCAATGACTGATGCCTCGGGTGGATTTGCAGAGGTGATTAAGAGATCCTTATCAAAGGAACAATGCGTCATAGTTCATGGTGGTGGACCTCAGATTGATGCTGCGCTTAAGACGCACCAGCTAGATTCAACATTCATCGGCGGTTTCCGTGTAACAACCCCTGAAATCTTCGCAGTTGTACAACAGGTTCTTAGTGGCACCGTGCTGCGCGAAGTTGTTGGGCATTTAAGAGCTCATGATGTTCCGGCAGTAGGAATATCCGGTCGCGATGGCGGTACGCTTCAAGCAAGCATTCTTACAACGCTAGTCGATGGAACAAATGCAGATTTAGGTCGTGTTGGCGAAGTCGAACATGTAGACACTTCACTTTTAAAATCACTTTTAGATAGCGGATTTACTCCAGTCGTTTCACCAATCGCTGTCGAATTCGATGGAGAAGTTGAAGTTCCGCAGCACGGGTTAAATGTAAATGCTGACTTAGCCGCGGCTGCAATTGCTGGAGCGCTCGATGCAACATCACTTATTTTCATGACAGATGTTCCTGGCATCTACCGAAATTGGCCAGATAGAGACTCGCTAATTTCAGAAATTTCAGCCACAGACTTGGCAAGTATCAAACATGAATTTGATGGCGGAATGGCTCCTAAAGTTAAAGCATGCCTTGATGCAATTGCTAAGGGAGCAAAAGTCGTGCGCATCATTGATGGTAGAGATCCCAAAGCTCTAGATGAGGCGCTAAGTGGCGCCGGAGGAACGGCGGTATTTGCATGAAATCTGTAGAGGCAAAGTGGGAAGCTGTTTTTCAGAAGACTTACGGAACGCCCAAGATCAATTTAGTTTCTGGTAAAGGTTGCTACGTAACCTCTGATGCCAAGAAGAGATATTTAGATTTCATTGGTGGGATTGCAACTAATGTTCTTGGCCATGCACACCCTGCAATCGTCAAAGCAGTTCGTAAGCAAATTGGCAATGTGGCGCACGTCAGTAATCTCTATGCAAACCCTACTTCGCTTGCCTTGGCCGATAAATTAATTCAATTAACGGGAGAGAATGAAGCGAAAGTTTTCTTCTGCAACTCAGGCGCCGAGGCAAATGAAGCTGCCTTGAAATTATCAAGAAAGACCGGGCGCAAGAGAGTTGTTTCAACAATCGGTGCTTTTCATGGCAGAACTATGGGTGCGCTCTCTTTAACTGGCCAATCAGAGAAACGCGATCTTTTTGCCCCTATAGTTAAGAAAATTAAGTATGTGACGTATGGCGATATCAGCGCTATGGAAAGAGCGGTCAACAAGAAGACTGCCATGGTTATTGTTGAACCAATCCAAGGCGAGAACGGAGTGATTGTTCCACCAGCGGGTTACCTGAAAGCGTTACGCGAAATTTGCGATGCTAACGGTGCTTTACTAGTTATCGATGCTGTGCAAACGGGCATGGGTCGCACAGGTTTTTGGTTCGGCTACGAACATGAAGAGATCACACCCGATGTAATCACTTTGGCGAAAGGTTTAGGCGGTGGATTGCCGCTTGGGGCAATGATTGCAATCGGACCAGCTTCGCATCTACTTAAACCTGGCGAACACGGTTCTACCTTCGGTGGTAATCCAGTTTCTTGTGCAGCCGGACTGGCCGCCATTAATGAAATTGAGAAGAAGTCATTAAATGAGAAGGCGCTGGAACTCGGAGAATTTCTAAAGAATGAACTATTAAAGATTGATGGAGTGGTTGAAGTCAGAGGCAGAGGTCTTCTACTTGGCATAGTACTCAAACAGGATTGGGCAAAAGAGATCGCAAATTTCTTAATGGCTAAAGGCGTGTTAGTGAATGCGCCAAATACAAATACCATCCGAATTGCACCCCCACTAATTGTTACGAAAGCCGAGTGTGCAAAGTTTGCAAAGATATTTGCTGAGGTGATTGACAATGGTTAATAGCGCAGCGGCTCGTAGAGCAAAGGTTGTTTCTTTAGTGCAATCAGGTGTTATACATTCGCAATCAGATTTAGTTAAAGAACTAAAGCGCTCTGGCTATAAAGTAACTCAGACAACCGCATCAAGGGATCTTGAAGAAATTGGTGCTGTGCGTGGTAGCCATGGATACCAGCTATCAACTTCAAGCGATGATTCCTTATCAAGAGTTTTAACAACTGAAAAGTTAATAC
>JALQWD010000064.1 GCA_023260175.1 Candidatus Nanopelagicaceae bacterium
ATACTGCGCTTCGGTCGGGTCTTTCAAAGCTTTACCCAGAACTCGCAGCGCTTGAACTTACCGATGACAAAGTTCGTATTCTTGAAGGCAATTTAGGTACCGGCGCAATTACCCGCGTATTAGTTGAAACGTCAGATAAGAATGGTTCATGGAACACTGTTGGCGTACATGAAAACGTTATCGCTGCATCTGCAATGGCGCTAGAAGACGCGCTTACCTACGGACTTATCCGTCAAGGTCGTAAGCCAGAATAATCAAGTAACCTTGCTTCATGCAGAACGCGATCGAAGCATTTACTTCATACTTAAATCGCGAACGCTCTTTATCCGATAACACTATTCGTGCATATATCGGTGATCTGGAATCTTTCTCATCGCACTTAAATGCTCTTGGGGTAAATGACTTAAGCGCTTTAAATATCAGCCATTTGCGTAGTTGGCTTGCTAATCAACAGAGCAAAGGCGCTTCTCGCACCACGCTCTCTCGTCGCGCCACATCAATAAAGCTATTTACCAAGTGGGCACATAAAGAGGGATTACTTCCAACTGATGCTGGGTTTAATTTAGCAACGCCTAAAGCGCATCGAATCTTGCCGGAAATTCTTGATGTTAAGCAGGCAGATATTGCAATGCAATCTCTAGAGAGCTTTGCAGAGGAGAGCGGCGAAATTACTGCGATTCGCAATTTAGCGATGGTGGAGATGTTGTACGCATCTGGTGCGCGTGTTTCCGAACTATGTGGACTTGATCTAAAAGATATTGATTATGACCGCCAAACAATTCGCGTAATTGGTAAAGGAAGCAAAGAGCGCGTAATACCTATCGGACGTCCTGCAATTGCAGCGCTAGAGAAGTGGCTAGCGGTGCGTTCTCAATTAGCAAACGATAAGAGTGGCAACGCAGTTTTCTTAGGGGCTCGCGGCAAGCGCATTGATCAACGCCAAGTCAGGGAAGTGGTTTACAAAACTATTGAACTTGGGCCACACGCGCTTCGCCATTCAGCTGCTACACATTTGTTAGAAGGCGGCGCCGATCTACGTACGGTGCAAGAAATTCTGGGCCACGCATCGCTTTCGACAACACAGATTTATACCCATGTCTCTGCTGAGCGTTTACATTCGGCATTTAAGCAGGCGCATCCACGTGCCTAAATCACTTGTAATTGTTCCAACCTTTAATGAGTCTGGATATATCGGAAAGCTTCTGCCTAAGTTATTTGCATTAAACCTAGATGTTTTAATCGTTGATGATGGTTCAACGGATGGCACTATTGTGATTGCTAAATCAATTGATACTGCCGGTAAACAGATTAATTTCTTGCTACGCAATTCCAAGCAAGGTTTAGGCAGCGCATATCGCGCTGGATATGCCTGGGCGCTTTCAAATAATTATGAACGCATTATTCAGATGGATGCAGATGGTTCGCATCAAGTCAGCGATTTGAAATCGATGTTGCGATATAGCGATGAGAATCCAGAAGTTGAATTGGTAATTGGCTCTAGATGGATTCCAGATGGCGCCATTGAAAACTGGAGCAAGTTCCGAGAAGCACTTTCACGAACTGCAAATAAATACACACGATTAATGTTGCAACTCGGTGTTAAAGATGCGACCGCTGGTTTTAGAATTTATAAAGCTCCACTAATTGAGAGAATGAATGTGCAGCAAGTTAAGAGCGAGGGCTACTGTTTTCAGATCGAAATGACTCGCGCAGCTCAAGGTGCACAGGCGATCATTGCCGAATTTCCAATCACCTTTAAAGAACGCGAAACCGGCAGCAGCAAGATGTCTTCAAGAATCGTGGCTGAGGCGATGCTCCGCGTAACTATCTGGGGTTTTAGGCGTATCGGTAGCCGAATCCGCGGTATTTAGCACTCCATATATATAGGTAGAATTCCTCCCGCATGGAGCAATCCGTGACATCACAGCACTAACCGTCCCGCATTTAAAAAGCGGATCCGGGAAAGCGTTTCGGTCTCAAGCAATTGAGCATTCGCTACTAGTGCGAGGGAGCCAAACAGATCGTTTAGCTCGACAACCGAGTGCAGGTTTCTGTAAATCAGAAATCTGAAAAAGGAGCGTGCCCAAGTGGCAGTTGTAACAATGCGCGAACTCCTCGACAGCGGTGTTCACTTCGGACATCAGACACGTCGTTGGAATCCAAAGATGAAGCGTTTTATTTTCACAGAACGCAATGGCATCTACATCATCGACATCCAGCAATCATTGGGTCTAATCGATTCAGCTTATGAATTCGTTAAGGACACAGTTGCAAAGGGTGGAAACATTCTTTTTGTTGGAACAAAGAAGCAAGCACACGAACCAATTCTTCAGCAG
>JALQWD010000058.1 GCA_023260175.1 Candidatus Nanopelagicaceae bacterium
AAGTCAGGAATTCGCCGTTTTGGCGATGCGCTTGTTCCAATTGATGAATCTTTAACGCAAGTAGCGATTGATCTATCTGGACGTCCTTACTTAGTTTATCGCCAACCAGAGATTGTCGAATTAATTGGTAGCTTCGATACCACTTTAGGTAAGCACATCTGGGAATCAATTGTTGCTGAGGCACGTATTGCTATTCATATTCGTGTTCTTGAAGGTCGCAATGCGCACCATGTCTTTGAATCACAATTCAAAGCCGTAGCACGTGCACTTCGTGATGCAATCAAATTAGATGGCGTTGCAGGTATTCCATCAACAAAGGGAACACTTTGATCGCAATTCTTGACTACGGGTCAGGAAATTTAAGATCTGCGCTTCGCGCATTTGAAACAACTGGTCGAAAAGTCACTTTAACTGCTGATGCAGAAGTTGCAGCTAGCGCTGATGCGTTAGTTGTTCCAGGAGTGGGCGCATTCGGTGCATGTATGTCCGGGCTAAAGAGTGTTAACGGCGATCAGATTATTGCAAGCCGCAAAGCTGCAGGTAAACCAACTCTAGGTATTTGTGTTGGAATGCAAATCATGTTTGACCAAGGCGTTGAGCATGGCAACTTTGAAGGGGTAGGCGCGCTTGGTGGAGTAGTGGAAAAAATGACCGCACCAGTATTACCGCATATGGGTTGGAATACAGTTCAAGTTCATGGAGCATCAAAACTATTTAAGGGTATCGAAAAGGAATCTTTCTATTTCGTACATTCATTCGCTGTTAAATCTTCAAATTTCAATAATTACACCACAACAGATTATTTTGGTGAATTCATTTCCAGCGTAGAAGATGGCGCAATATCAGCAACACAATTCCATCCTGAAAAGAGTGGAGCAGCGGGATTGAAGTTAATTAGTAATTGGGTGGAGAGTTTATGAAACTAGAACTATTACCGGCAGTTGATGTTAAAGACGGACAAGCAGTTCGTTTAGTTCAAGGTGAATTAGGTAGCGAATCAAACTACGGAGCTCCACTAGATGCGGCCTTAGATTTCCAGCGCGCAGGCGCAGAGTGGATTCATTTAGTTGATTTAGATGCTGCATTTGGAATTGGAAGTAATGCCGATTTGCTTGCCGAAGTAATTGGCAAACTCGACATCAAGGTAGAGCTATCGGGCGGTATCCGTGATGATGAATCATTACGTCGTGCACTTGCTACAGGTTGTCGACGAGTAAACCTTGGCACTGCTGCTCTAGAAAATCCTGAATGGACTTCAAGAGTAATTGCAGAATTCGGCGATCGCATTGCGGTGGGGCTAGATGTTCGAGGACGCACTTTGGCAGCGCGCGGCTGGACTAAAGAGGGCGGAGATCTCTTTGAAACAATCGAACGTTTAGATAAAGATGGTTGTGCGCGATATGTAGTAACAGATGTAACTAAAGATGGAACTCTTAAGGGTCCAAACATTGAATTGCTGCAGAGCGTTTGCAAAGTAACTAAAGCTCCAGTGATAGCTTCCGGTGGTATCTCTTCTCTTGCAGATATCGAAGCGCTTAAAGATTTAGTAGAAGTTGGCGTCGAAGGCGCGATTATGGGTAAGGCGCTTTACGCAGGAGCATTTACCTTGGCAGATGCGTTAAAGGTTGCCAATTAATGTCTCTTTCAATTCGCATCATTCCTTGCTTAGACGTAACTGATGGTCGCGTGGTAAAGGGAATAAATTTTGTGAATTTGGTTGATGCAGGAGATCCAACTGAGCTCGCGCAAACATATAACCACGAAGGCGCAGATGAATTAACTTTCTTGGATATCTCTGCAAGCAGCGCTGGTCGCGACACTACAATCGAAGTTGTTAAAAAAACCGCCGAACAAGTCTTTATTCCATTAACTGTTGGCGGTGGCATTAGATCGGTTGAAGATGTTGACCGCATGCTTCGCGCAGGTGCAGATAAAGTAAGCATTAATACTGCTGCAATTAATCGCCCAGAACTTATCTCTGAGATTGCAAATAGATTTGGTTCGCAGGTTCTTGTGCTTTCAGTAGATGCACGTCGCGCTGCCAATGGATATGAAGTTACAACCCATGGTGGACGCCAAAGTGCGGGGATTGATGCACTTGAATGGGTGAAGAAAGCTTGCGATCTTGGCGTCGGCGAAATTTTGCTTAACTCAATGGATGCAGATGGAACTCGCGCAGGCTATGACCTTCAAATGATTTCCGATGTGAGACCTATCTGCCCAGTACCTCTAATCGCATCTGGCGGTGCTGGAAAACTAGAAGATTTCGCTGATGCCCTAGATGCCGGTTCCGATGCTCTGCTTGCTGCTAGCGTCTTTCATTTCGGTACCTTCCGAATCTCAGATGTTAAGAAGTATCTAAAGTCGCGCGGATATAACGTCCGTGAGAGCGCGCTTTCATAGGGCAAAATTGCGACATGAAGATCCCGCAGCAGATTGAGCAAGCCCTTACAAAGGGTTTAATTGCTGCGATTGCGCAAGATGCTGAAACAAATGAAGTTTTGATGATGGCCTGGATGAATCAAGAAGCGCTTGAAAAAACCATTGCTACAAAACGAGCAACTTATTTCAGCCGTTCTAGAAATTCGCTCTGGGTTAAAGGTGAAACTTCAGGACATTTTCAAGAGGTAATCGCAATTAGTTTTGATTGTGATGGGGATGCAGTTCTTTTAAAGATTTATCAGACGGGCGCAGCTTGCCACACAGGCGAGAGGAGCTGCTTCCACAATGAACTTAGCTGAATTTCGCGAATACGCAAAGAGCTACAACGTAATTCCAGTTAGTAGAAAGTTGCTGGCAGATGGCGAAACACCAATAGGCGTCTATCGCAAATTAGCAAAATTACAACCAAACACATTTTTGCTTGAATCTGCAGAGCACGGCGGTGTTTGGTCGCGCTATTCATTTATTGGTGTTGCGTCCGAAGCAACGCTTACCGAAAAGGATGGCAAAGTTTTTTGGCGAGGCACTATGCCTGCAGGAGCGCCTACCGGAGTAGATCCACTAACTGCGCTGCGCATGGCTGCAGAACATTTACGTTCACCGCAATTAGTTGGCGCACCGACACTTACTGGTGGCTTAGTTGGTTATATGGGATACGACAGTGTGCGTCGCTTGGAAAAATTACCTAACATCGCAGAAAATGATTTGAATATTCCAGAACTCGAATTTATGTTGACTTCAGATTTAGCAGTAATGGATCATGCCGAAGGAACAATTACTTTGATTGCCAATGTAATCAATTGGGATGGCAGCGACGAACGTGTCGACGAAGTTTTTGAGTTAGCTAATGCTCGCTTAGATCGCATGCAATCTGATTTACAAGCGGCTCTTCCTGGAAATTTGGCATTTGTAGACGAAAAGAGCGCGCCTGAATATCAGAGAAACATTTCCGAAAACCAATTCCTGGAAAAAGTTGCGCAAGTAAAAGAAGAGATCAAAGCAGGTGAAGCTTTCCAGGTAGTAATCTCGCAGCGATTTGCAGCAGAGTGCAATGCGGATTCGATTGATGTCTACCGAATGTTGCGTCTGCATAACCCAAGTCCATATATGTTCTACTTGCGTTTTGAAGATGGTTTAGATGTTGTTGGTTCAAGCCCGGAAGCGCTCGTAAAAGTAACTGATGGTCAAGTAATGGTTCACCCAATTGCCGGCACCAGAAAGCGTTCTAATTCTCCGGAAGTTGATGAGAAAGTTGCTCAGGAGTTGCTTGCAGATCCTAAAGAGCGCGCGGAACATTTAATGTTGGTAGATCTTGGACGTAATGATTTAGGTCGAGTTTGCGCACCAGGCTCTGTTGAAGTTGTCGAATTTATGAATATCGAACGCTTCTCACATGTCATGCATATTGTCTCGACCGTCACGGGAACGCTTGCAAAAGACAAGCAGCCAATTGATGCGCTCTTCTCGACATTTCCTGCTGGCACATTATCGGGAGCACCAAAACCACGTGCAATGGAAATCATCGAAGAGCTCGAACCAAATCGCAGAGGGCTATATGGAGGAGCGCTTGGCTATTTAGATTTCCGCGGAAACATAGATACATGTATCGCGATTCGCACTGCAGTGATCAAAGGTGGAAAAGCTTATGTTCAAGCGGGGGCGGGTGTAGTTGCAGATTCAGATGCGCAAGCTGAAAATCAAGAGTGTATAAATAAAGCTGCCGCAGTTCTGGGCGCAATTAACGCAGCTAATAATTTGCGAGTTGCAAAATGAACGAGGTTTTTGGTTTCTTTATAACTTTAACTCTTGCTTTGGCTTTAATTGTCTTCTTGGGCAGGAAACGTAAAAAGCCTTCAAGATACGAGCGCACACCGCATGCCACATCAGATTGGCAGAAACTAGATCAAGGCATCGATCCAACCGCAACGGAGCAGCAATGAGCGTTTTAGATTCGATTATTGAAGGCGTTAGGGAAGACCTTGCGGAGCGAAGACTTCCACTCTCACAATTACATGAATTGTTAGAAACGGCTCCGACGCCAATCGCGCCAAATTTCCCATTAAATGAAATTTCAGTTATCGCTGAAGTAAAACGTAAATCTCCAAGCAAAGGTGATTTGGCTGAGATTGCCGAACCAGCAAAACTTGCTGCTCAATATCAAGAGGCAGGTGCAAAAGCTGTCTCTGTACTTACAGAGCGCCGTAGATTTAATGGGTCATTAGAAGATTTTGATGCGGCCCGCAAAGAGATTACTTTGCCAATGTTGCGAAAAGATTTTATGGTTGATGAATATCAATTCTATGAAGCAAGAGCACATGGCGCAGATTTGGTTCTCTTAATTGTTGCAGGGCTCTCAAAATCGCAACTCTCTGATTATTATGCATTGTCGAAAGAGTTGGGCATGAAATCTTTGATTGAGGTGCATACCAATGATGAATTAGATGCCGCGATGGAAATCAATCCAGAGATCGTTGGCGTAAATTCAAGAAATCTAAAGACACTTGATGTTGATCCGGCAGCTTTTAGAGAGCTAATTCCACGCATTCCAACTGGCGTAATTAAGGTTGCAGAGTCTGGTATCTCTTCACGCAGCGACGTTTTATTTGCAGAAGAGGCGGGAGCCAATGTGATTTTGGTTGGAGAGGCCCTAGTTAAGGCTGGCAATCCAATCCGCAGTATGCGTGAACTACTAGGGAAGAAGTAGGATTCGCAGCATGTCTTTCGACGGCCACTTCGGACAATACGGTGGCCGCTTTGTGCCTGAAGCGCTTATTCCAGCGCTTGAACAATTAACTGCCGCTTTCGAAGCAGCTAAAGCTGATCCGGAATTTCAAGCAGAGCTAGATCATTTACATAAGACTTATTCGGGACGTCCATCAATTCTTACTGAAGCAAAGCGATTTGCAGAACATTGTGGTGGCGCAAAGATTCTTTTAAAGCGCGAAGATCTAAACCACACTGGTTCACATAAAATCAACAATGTTCTAGGTCAAGCACTGCTTACAAAGAGAATGGGCAAGCCGCGAATAATTGCCGAAACTGGTGCAGGACAACATGGTGTCGCATCTGCAACGGCTGCTGCGCTTTTGGGACTTGAGTGCGTTGTTTACATGGGTGAAGAAGATACAAAACGCCAAGCGCTAAATGTGGCTCGCATGAAATTACTGGGCGCAGAAGTTGTCCCAGTTACAACTGGATCTAGAACGTTAAAGGATGCCATTAACGAAGCGATGCGAGATTGGGTTACAAACGTCGAAACTACTCATTATTTACTTGGTACTGTGGCTGGCCCGCACCCATTCCCAGAGATGGTGCGCGATTTCCATAAGATAATTGGCGAAGAATCCAGAGAACAAGTTCTCCAATTAACTGGCCGCTTACCTGATGCAGTTTTAGCCTGTGTGGGCGGTGGCTCTAATGCAATCGGTATATTCCATAGATTTATTACAGATAAAGAGGTGCGCCTGATTGGTCTTGAGGCAGGTGGAGATGGAATCGAAACTGGCCGCCACGCTTCTACAATTTCTGGCGGAAGTGTTGGCGTACTTCACGGTACTCGAACTTACGTTTTACAAGATGCAAATGGGCAAACCGTTGAATCACATTCAATCAGCGCTGGACTTGATTATCCAGGTGTTGGACCAGAGCATGCGATTTTAAATGACACCGGAAGAGCTGAATATCGTTCGATAACAGATGATGAAGCTATGGAAGCATTCTCAATACTTTCTAAGAGTGAAGGAATTATTCCGGCTATCGAAACTGCGCATGCATTGGCAGGAGCTATGAAAATTGGAAAAGAACTTGGGCCAGATGCAATC
Source organism: Candidatus Nanopelagicaceae bacterium (assembly GCA_023260175.1). Next base: position 6,264 of record JALQWD010000058.1, read on the forward strand.
CTCTTAATAAATCTCTCAGGCCGCGGCGATAAAGATGTACAGACCGCTGCTAAATATTTCGGAATTCCTTTAGAGTAAATTAGATTAATTTAGAGTAAATATGACTGCGCTAGATCAACTCTTCAAGACTCCCGGAGTTAAATTAATTGGATACGTACCTGCAGGTTTTCCAACCATTGCAGGTTCGAAAGAGATTATTAAAGCAATGGTTGATGGCGGAGTAGATGCAATTGAAGTTGGATTTCCGTACAGCGATCCAGTTATGGATGGACCAACTATTCAAGCTGCGGCTGACTTAGCTTTAGCTAATGGCACTAATGCAAGTGATGTTATGGAAACTCTTAAATTTGCATCAGCGTTGGTCCCATCAGTAATCATGAGCTACTGGAATCCAATAGAGAAATATGGAGTAGAGAAATTTGCAGCTGATATGGCTGCAGCTGGTGGAAGCGGAACTATTACGCCAGATCTAACAATTGAAGAAGCTGGACCTTGGGTAGCCGCATGTTCAAAACACTCTTTAAATTCGATTTTCGTAGTCGCGCCAAGTAGCAATGATGAGCGATTAAGTAAAGTGCTAAAAAATTCTAATGGGTTTGTGTATGCCGCATCTTTGATGGGTGTAACTGGTGCAAGAGCGCAAGTCTCTTCAGCTGCTCAACTTCTAGTAGAGCGCGTTCGTAAATTTACAGATGTACCAGTATCAGTCGGGCTAGGAGTTTCAACTCCAGAGCAAGCAGCAGATGTGGCTAAGTATGCAAATGGAGTAATTGTCGGTAGTGCGTTCATTAATGCGGTACAAAAAGCCTCAAATTTAGCAGATGGCTTAAAATTAGTTGAGAAGTTGGCAAAAGATCTAAAGTCGGGAATCACTCGGTAATATTCTGATATTGCAAAACTGGGGAAAATGGAAGAAGAGGAAAATGGCAGCACCGAAGAAGAAAGATAATGTCACTCGAAATTTAGTAATTGGCATGGTGGCACTGGTTGTTGCAGTGACCATCGGCGTTTCTTTCACAAGTAATAATTCGAAAGAGGCGAAAGCTAATGCCGCAATTCCATCTTCAGTTGAAAAAAGTGAAGGCTACGGGATCGTTTTTAACAAAGGAGTCTCCGGAGTACCAAAGATTGATATTTGGGAAGATTTCCAATGCCCAGTTTGTAGAGATTTTGAAGCTGTAAATAATGATCAGATACGTGAATGGATTGATGCCAAAAAAGTTGTGGCGGTATTCCATCCACTTTCATTTATCGGTTCTCAAAATCCTGGATTAGCCAACGAATCTGCTGCGATGGCAAATGCTGCTGCATGTTCAGCTGATGAAGGTAAATTCTTGCAGTATCACGAAGCGCTATATGCAAATCAAGCAAGTTCTGAGAATTCTGGCAAATGGAATGCCACCACTTTAATAGCTTTGGGCGCTAACTTAAAAATAACTTCAAAGAACTTCTCTGATTGTGTAACTCAAGGCAAGTACCTTGGTTGGGTTGAAAATGTTGCTTCAGATGGCGCAGCAAGGAACGTCGATTCAACACCTACAGTTTTCATCAATGGTAAAGAGATTGAAAGATTACAAAAGAATTACTTTGATGCAGCTACCTTCAAAAATCTAGTATTTAAGAAGTAATTGTTTCTTAATTACATACCAACGCCAACGGTCTCACAATTTTCTGTTGGACCGCTGACTTTTCATGCATATGCGCTATGCATTATTTTGGGAATAGTTGTTGCAATATGGCTTACCGATAAGCGTTATCAAGCTGCAGGTGGATCGCCTCATGTAATTAGTGACTTGGCAATTTGGGTAGTGCCGGGTGGTGTAATCGGCGCGCGTATCTACCATGTAATTTCATCACCTGAATATTTCTTTGGCTCAAAAGGTGATCCAATAGATATTTTCAAAATCTGGGAGGGCGGCCTAGGAATTTGGGGAGCTATTGCAGGTGGTTTCCTCGTAGCACTTTGGAAATACAAACGTGAAATCCCATTCATTGTTTTTGCAGATGCAATTGCGCCTGGTTTATTAATTACTTGTGCTGAATCTATTTTGGTTTGAACTGAATCTATTCTTCTTTCATAACCTTTTACATCAGTTCTAATACTGTTTGTAGTAAAAATGTTATAACCTAATAGTGCAATAACAATTAATATAAGAATGTTTTGTTTA
>JALQWD010000118.1 GCA_023260175.1 Candidatus Nanopelagicaceae bacterium
ATTCGGCCATCGCTTACTAACGCTGCGACTCCTACAGGAAAGTTTGAGTAAGGCGCATAAGCCTTCTTCATTGCACCTATTGCACGCTGGTGAATCTCTTCCCAGTTAATTTGCATTACTTGCTCTCGCCTCTGTGATATGGAGCTCCATCTGCTGCCGGCATTCTTAATCGCTGAGTACCAAGACCAAGAACTAACAAAGTCAGTACGTATGGAGTCATAGTTACAAACTGACCTGGAAGCTGATCAATTCCGTAATAAAGCGCGATTGAAGTTGCTGCTAATACAAAACCAACAGCTACTGTTGCGAATTTCTTCTTGCGGATATTAATAATCGCAAAAGCTAACATCGCAACCGCAATTAACATTAGTAGCGCATGAACTGCATCAGCATCACGTAGTTGTAGCGCATCAGCAAAACCAAACAGCGCAGCGCCCGACATCAAACCACCTGGACGCCAGTTACCAAAGATCAACGCAGCCAGACCGATATAACCGCGGCCACCTGTTTGAGCTTCTTGGTAATGGTTTGCCGCCACGATTGCTAAGTAAGCGCCGCCAAGGCCTGCAAATGCACCAGAGATTAATACGCCTGCATATTTCATCTTATAAACATTGACGCCCAAAGATTCTGCAGCAGTTGGTGCTTCACCAGCGCTTCGCAGTCTTAAACCAAAAGCGGTATGCCATAAGAACCAATATGAAAGCGGAACTAGTGCAATTGCAATCATGGTTACATAAGAAACTTCGCCAGTTAGACCGCGAAGAATTGCAAAGGTATCTGAAATCAAGAACCACTTCTTATCTGCGATTGCGCCTAATAAATCAGGGCTTTCCCAGCCAAAAATGGTTCCGCCTGAGAGAATCGGTAATCCGTTCGTACCAATCGGTTGAACGTCTGGTGATTGAGATGGGCCAAGCCAAGTGCCATTCTTATAAAGAATTGTTGAGAAGTATCGAACTAAACCTGCAGCGATGATATTTACCGCAACGCCAGATACGACGTGATCAACACCGAAGCCAACAGTAGCAATCGCATGAATGGCAGCGCCAACGGCGCCCATGAAAATACCTGCAATTAAACCTGCCCATGGACCGTGCTTTGAGCCGATAAAGCCACCACCCCATGCGCCCATGATCATCATGCCTTCAAGGCCAATATTTACGATACCTGAACGTTCGGAGAAGAGACCGCCGAGTGCCGCCATTGCAATCGGAACCGAGAGCAAGAGTGCTGCAGATGCAGTACCTACGCTAGTTAAATCTGAAGCGCCAGTGATTAAACGAATTGTTGAGAGCGCAAAGATTATGCCAAATGCATAGAATGCAAGTCGTAGCGGTTTGCTAAATTTCTTAAGCATGTGCCACCGCCTTTGCTAATTCATTAGAGACAATCTTGACGCGGTACCTGCTTACAACTTCATAGGCAACAACAGAACTTAGAAGAATTGAACCTTGCATAATGAAATATGTTTCAGGTGCAATATCAATTAGTTCTAGAGAACGTGATGAAACCTCAAGGAATGAGAAGAGCAAGCTAGCAAATGCCATGCCTACTGCCCCATTTCTGCCAAGCAGCGCAACTGCAATTGCCGAGAAGCCAAGGCCAGCTCTAAAGCCCATGTTGTATGCATGGGTTTCAGCAAGAATTGTTGGTAGCCCTGAAAGACCAGCGATTGCACCTGATGAAATCATTGCAACCACGATCATCTTCTTTGAATTAACGCCACTGACGCGAGCCGCAATTGGATTGATACCTGAAGCACGAAGTTCAAAGCCAAAGCGAGTGCGATTTACGATCCACCAGAAGGCAACACCAAGCACAATTGCTACGGCAAACATGCCATAAACAGCTCGTCCTTGCGTCTCTGCAGGGTCAATTCCACTGGTTAAGAATGAGAGATTTGGCATCCAGCCTGATTCTGGAAGCGTTGCTGTTGAAAGGTTATTTGAACCTTCAACCTTAACCGAAAAATAGCTTGAGAATAGGAAAGCGCTAAGTCCACCGGCAATGCTGTTGAGCATAATTGTGGAGATAACTTCGTTGATTCCTCTTTTAACTTTCAAAATACCTGCAATAGCTGCCCAAAGACCACCAACGGTCATTGCGATCAAGAAGATAGCTATGACGTGTAGAACTGGTGGCAATGTGAACATCGCACCTAAATACATTGAAAAGAGCGCTGCCAAACGTAACTGACCTTCAACACCAATATTAAATAAACCAGCGCGGAAAGTAATCGCGATAGCAATAGCTGCGATGTAATAAGAGGTAGCGGAATTCAATGTTTCAATTACCGAACTGGTTGTTGAGCCAAACTCCCACATGGTGCGGAAAGCTTCAGCCGGTGATTTCTTAGTTACCAATAAGGCAACACTAGAAATTAGGAATGAAACTAGCGCTGCCGATACCGGTGCAGCTACAGCCAGACCAATCTTCTTTGGATTCAGTTTCATTTCTGCGCTCCTGTCATCGCTGCGCCAAGTGTTTCTGGCGTGGTGTTGGCTGGATTTAACTCAGCGGTGATTTGCCCACGGAGCATTACTAATAAACGATCTGACATACCGATTAACTCTTCTAAATCAGCAGAGATCAAAACAATTGCCATACCTTTTTCGCGAGCTTTTCGAAGCTCTTCCCAGATTGCTCCCTGTGCGCCTACGTCAACGCCGCGAGTTGGGTGGGATGCAACTAGAAGTTTGGGTGCATGAACCATTTCGCGGCCCACAATAAATTTCTGTTGATTGCCACCAGATAAAGCCGTTGCCAATGAATTTGGACCCGGCGCACGCACATCAAATTCCTCCATGATGATGCGGGTATCCTCGATAGTTGCCTTCTTATCAAGCACAAAACCATTAAAGATTGGCTTCTTGCGCTGATAGCCGAGTATGCGATTCTCCCAAAGCGGAGAACCAAGCATTAACGCTTGGCGATGGCGATCTTCAGGGATAAAACCGATTCCTAAATCACGACGTTCCGCAACACTTAACTCATCAATATTGCTGTTATCAAAGGTGATATCGCCTTCGTAATCTAAAAGCCCAAGGATCGCCTCTGTTAATTCTGATTGGCCGTTGCCTTCAACGCCTGCGATACCAATAACTTCTCCGGCATGTAATTTAAATGAGATTTCAGTCAGTAAGTTACGTGCACCCTTAGAAGGAATTGTTACTCCTTGCAGTTCTAAGACCACATTTTCGCGTTTGGTATTGCCTTTCGTTTCTGGCTTTGGCAGTTCGGAACCAACCATAAGCTCAGCCAATTTTTGAGAAGTTACATCTTTAGCTTTAACTTCAGCAACTGTTGCGCCAGCGCGAATAACAGTTACCTCGTCAGCAACACGAAGAACTTCATCAAGTTTGTGAGAGATGAAAATTACTGACATGCCCTTTTCGCGCAGACCATGAAGCGCGCCAAATAGGTCATCTACCTCTTGCGGAACAAGTACTGCGGTAGGTTCGTCAAAGATCAGAATATTCGCGCCGCGGTAAAGAACTTTAAGAATCTCAACTCGTTGACGCTGTCCCACACCTAGGTTTTCGACTAGTTCGTCAGGATCAATATCTAAACCATAAGTTGCAGCCATATCTGAGATCTTCTTACGCGCTGCATCAAAATCAATTTGAGCACGCTTCTTTGGTTCTGAGCCCAAAATAATATTTTCTAGAACAGTGAAGTTGTCAGCCAACATAAAGTGCTGATGCACCATTCCGATTCCAGATACGATCGCATCGTTTGGATTCTTAAAATTAACTTGAGTTCCGTTTACGAAAATTTCGCCGCTATCAGGGCGTTGCATGCCGTAAAGAATCTTCATAACGGTTGATTTGCCAGCGCCGTTTTCGCCTACGAGTGCATGAACTGATCCGCTCTGAACCTTCAGTGAGACATCTTTATTTGCCACCACGCCAGGAAAGCGCTTTGAGATATGTCTTAGTTCAACTGAGACTGACAATTACTGCTCCATTCGCTTCATTGCAATATTGCGGAAATCCTTGCTAATACTAAAGAAAGTAGCCCGATTAGGAAATCCTAACCGGGCTACTTTGGTCACACTTTATTTCAGGGAATTACTTTCCTGGAACTGATGGAACCTTAATTGCACCACTCTTGATCTTTGCAGCTGCTGCATCGATCTGAGCCTTGTACTTGTTGATGAAGCCGCCAGAGTATGAAACGCCAACGCCACCGTTTGTTAGGTCGTAGCGACGTCCATAGATACCAGCCTTAGCATCAAGAATGTCGTTAACTGTACGACCAGCAACAGCGTTTGCGATAACGTCATATACAGCGTTATCAACGCGCTTGATCATAGAAGTCAACATGTTCTTCTTTTCCTTAGCAGAAGCTGTTAGGTACTGATCAGAGTCAACTCCAATTGTCCAGACCTTCTTGCTTGATTCAGCTGCTGCTGCGAAGTTACCTGCGCCAGATCCACCAGCTGCTGAGTAAACAACGTCAACACCCTTATCGATCATGCCTTTAACGATAACCTTCATCTTTGCTGGATCATTAAAGCCAGAGAAATCAGGGAATTCAGTTACGTACTTAACGTCAACTGTTGCTGACTTCTTTGTTGCCTTAACGCCTGCAACGAATCCTGCTTCGAACTTCTGAAGTAGTGGAATACGAACGCCACCTACATAACCAATCTTGCCTG
>JALQWD010000173.1 GCA_023260175.1 Candidatus Nanopelagicaceae bacterium
AGGCTCTTGCACTTGAAGCCAAGATTGCCAAGGAAAAGGATGTAACAAAAACTCTTTCCTTCTGGAGCTCAGGTCAGCAACCAACATTTAAATCAAGTGATGGAAAAGCAGCATACATTTTGGTTTATGGAAACGGCGAAGCATTTACTCCCAAGAGCCAAGAGCTAGGTGCTTTTTTTCAAAAGAATTACGACGGCGAATATGATGGCTTAACTTTGTATGCAGGTGGCGTCGGCGTTATTGGTCATGCAATCACTGAAAAGATCTCTAAAGATTTAACAATTTCGGAAGCAATTTCGATTCCATTAACCTTTATTTTGCTCGCATTTGTGTTTGGCGCCATGGTTGCTTCAGCGATGCCGCTTATTGTTGGTGTTGCTGCAATTCTTGGTGCATTCTTTATTCTCTTCTTATTTACCTTGTTTACCGATGTCAGTATCTATGCGCTGAATTTAACGACAGGTATGGGCCTTGGTCTTGGCATTGATTACGCGCTCTTAATTGTTAATCGCTTCCGCGAAGAGTTGCATCACGGCAAAGAAGTTGCGGATGCAATAGTTACGACAGTTAAAACTGCCGGAAAGACCGTTTTCTACTCTGGACTTACAGTTGCAGTGACACTCGGTTCAATGGTGGTCTTCCCACAAGCATTCTTAAAGTCATTCGGTTATGCGGGTGTATCAGTTGTGATCATCGCAATTATCTCCGCAATCTTCCCGTTGCCTGCATTAATGATGATTCTTGGCCATCGCGTAGATAAGTTTGTAATTCGCAAATCTGGAATTACGCCAAAAGCAGATGGACGTTGGGCGCAAACAGCTCGATACGTAATGCGTAAGCCAGTAACAGTTGTCATGCTTTCACTTCTAATTCTGGCAGTGATCGCCGCTCCAATTAAGAATATTGTTTTCTCACAATTGGATGCTCGCGTACTTCCAAAATCAGATAAGGCAGCAATCGCTTATCAGGAAATGTCTACTCGTTTTCCTGGACAAGAGAGCTCGCCAATTGAAATTCTAATTCCGGGCGGTGCCAAGAGTGTTTCTGCAGAAGAGCTAAATAAATATGTGGACGCAATTCAACAAACACAAGGAATAGTTCGAGTAATTCCATTTACTGTTGGAAACGATTTACGTATACAAGCTATCCAGAAAATGGGTTCTCGCACCTTGGAAGCTAGCGACTTGATTCATCGTTTACGTAATTTGGATTCACCAAAGGGAACCATGATTGGCGGCGTTGCAGCCGATTTCACCGATTCTCAAGATGGAACTGCAAAAGCGCTACCTTGGGCTTTCGGTTGGATCGCGCTAAGTGTTCTAGTTCTTATCTTTATCTTTACTGGCTCGGTCATTCTTCCGATTAAGGCAGTACTGCTAAATATTCTCTCTTTAGCGGCAACTTTAGGTGCCCTAACTTGGATCTTTATTGATGGTCACTTGAAGTGGTTAGTTGGAGATTTCACAGTAACCGGAACGCTCGATACCGGAACCACTATCTTGGTCGCCGTTGTCGTATTCGGACTTTCAATGGACTACGAACTATTCCTACTTTCACGTATCAAAGAAGAGCACTTCGCAGGTCATAACAACATTGAATCTGTTGCAGTCGGATTACAACGTTCTGCGCGAATCATTACAGCAGCTGCGGTATTGCTTGCTGCTGTCTTCGCATCATTCATGACCAGTGGCGTAACTGCTATCAAAATGATGGGATTCGGAACTGCATTCGCTGTACTTCTTGATGCAACCTTGGTTCGAGCACTTTTAGTTCCTGCACTTATGCGACTATTTGGAGAACGCAACTGGTGGGGTCCTAAGTTCTTGAAGAAGTACACACTAGATCACTAAGGCGAACTACTTTTGTTAATTCTCCTGCCGCCTTCCGAAAAGAAGCTGGAAACCAAATCTCCGACTTCTGCAATCAATGTTTATACCGGAGTTCTCTATCAAGCACTTGGTTGGAATACCTTGACTGCTACCGCCAAGAAGCGAGCAGAGAAATCTTTAATAATCATCTCGGCTAAGTACGGTGCAATCACTCCGCTTTCCAAAATTGAGAGCTACAAAGAGAAGATTGATAATAAAAAGATGGCTCCAATCGTTGCCAAAACTTTGGAGCCGCTTAAACCAGGGTTGATTGTCGATTGCAGATCATCTACTTATAAAACGGCTTGGCACGCGCCAATAGATATAACTGTCGAAATTCATGTCTCAACAGTTGAAGATGGCGTACGAAAAGTTGTTACGCATATGTCTAAGAAAACTCGTGGTGAAATCACCAGGCTCTTACTGCAGGCAAGATCTATGCCGAATTCACCTGAAGATCTTTATGCGATTGTTTCTGAAAAATATCCGTGTGCTCTTACCCCGCCAACACATAATGACCCTTGGATATTAGAAGTAATTGCCGTTTGATTATTGATTTGAGTGTCCCTGGCCGGAGTTGAACCGGCGACCTACCGCTTAGGAGGCGGTTGCTCTATCCACTGAGCTACAGAGACGGGTAGACTCTCGCGAGTTAGTTTAATTAATAAATCGGAGTTGATTTACTCATGGGAATGAAAGCGCTGGTGATCGGCGCTGGCGGAGTTGGAAGAGCTATCGCCAACATTGCATCACGAAGAAAATTTATAACCTCTATGGTCATTGCTGACCGTACCTTGGCGCGCGCCGAAGAGGCAGTGGTTCGATTAAAGGATCCTCGCTTCTCTGCTGCGCAAGTTAATGCATCAGAACTAGAAGATATTCGCGAACTTATTCGCAAGGCTCAACCGGACGTTGTTATCAATGCTGTTGATCCGCGATATGTAATGCCAATTTTCCTCGCTTGCGAAATCGAGAATACAAATTACATAGATATGGCGATGTCGCTATCTCGTCCACATCCGCACTATCCCTACACAGAAACAGGTGTGAAACTTGGCGATGAACAATTCGCACGCGACTGGAACTGGGGCGAGCGAAAGATTTATGCGCTCGTTGGCATGGGTATCGAACCAGGTATGTCAGATGTATTTGCGAAATACGCATCGGACCATTTATTTAGCCGCATCGATTCAATGACTATTCTTGATGGTTCAAATCTAACCGTAGAAGGTTATGAATTTGCTCCATCATTTTCAATTTGGACCACTATTGAAGAATGCTTGAATCCACCTCTTGTTTGGGAAGACGGACGAGGTTGGTTTACTACTGAACCGTTCAGCGAATTAGAAATTTTCGATTTCCCTGAAGGAATCGGGCCAGTCGAATGTGTAAACGTAGAGCACGAAGAAGTTGTTCTTATTCCGCAGAAAGTTGATGCAAAGAAAGTTAACTTCAAATATGGACTTGGCGCACAATTCATCACTACTTTAAAAACTATTCACATGCTTGGTTTAGATCGTAAAGAGAATGTCGATGTGCAAGGTCTATCCGTTGCACCAAGAGATCTTTTAGCTGCATCTCTACCTGATCCAGCAACACTTGGACATCGCATGCATGGCAAAACATGTGCAGGTGTATTGGTAAAAGGCTTAAATAAAGAGGGCCAACCATATGCCTGCTACATATATAACGTTGTAGATAACGATTGGTCGATGGAACATTACGGAGATCAAGCCGTGGTTTGGCAGACCGCAATTAATCCAGTTATCGCAATGGAATTAATTTCAAAGAGAATCTGGCAACCTGAAGGTGTAAATGGACCTGAATGGTTCGATCCAAAACCTTTCTTGGATTTACTTCCTGA
>JALQWD010000200.1 GCA_023260175.1 Candidatus Nanopelagicaceae bacterium
CAATATAGTAATACGTTGAGAAATGTCAATAGATGTTGACACTTAGTTTATTTTTGGCTGATTTAGGGCCAAATCATGGTTGGTCTTGCCATCAACCATGCCTTTCAATATGTTCAACTGGCGCTTGGTTAATGAATCAACAGATGGCAAACCTTTTTCAGATCCCAACTCTTTTTCACTAGAGAAATCTTGTGAATGCGTTAATGATAAATAAAGCGAAATAGCTAATGCGTAGATATTTAATTCTCTAAAGATTTCTTTCTTCTGTGATGCATCTTTTTCGGAAGTGAATAAGATATTCATCCAGCCATAGGTACTGCCCTTGGCGCGTAGCTCAACTAAGACTTGCTTATTCGTTGAAGTCCAAGGACCTGGTTGATGTCCCGCTGCTATTTGATTGACTTCTACATCTTTCATGTGGCGCCAAATCTGTCCTGGCACTAACTTTCCAGTTTCGTTATTTTCAAATCCATATTGACCTAAGTAGTGATAACTATCGTCCTTATTTAATCTACCCATTCGTGCACAACAAGCACCATGGCTCTTTAAATAATCTGTCACTAGTGCGCGGCAGATGTCATCTGGTGTAGGTCGATTGGCTAACCAGCCAACGAACCCCTGCATGAACTCCATTAAATGTCACCTCATGGATCAAGAAAGTAGGGCAATTACTAAGGAGTAGCGTATGGGTTGGCTACGACATAAATAAATAAGATTTCAGATATATCAGTTAAGGCGCCTTTTAACTGGCAGAGAGATTGGTGACAACCTTCCTAATTCCAAGTCCGGAAAGCTTCTCCACATATTTTTCAACATGCAACTTGGTGGCTATTTGCCAATCATTTGCGGGTGATCTCACGCCATGGTTATTGAAGGCGTTGACCCTGATTTGCATCTCTGGATCAATTTCTAGGAGCCATTTAGCTGTTGCTTTAAGTTCCTCATCTGAATCATTTATGCCAGGAATGAGTAGCAAGCGAACCTCATGCAATGTGCCATTTTCGGCAAGATATTTAATAGATTTCAAAACATCGCGATTGGATTGTTCGGTTAACGCTAAGTGTTTCTGGTCGTCCAATACTTTCAAATCAAGCATGACTCCATCGGTTACTTGAATTAGTTTCTGCCACGTTTCAACAGCCACATTTCCATTGCTGTCTATAAATCTAGTTAATGTTTCGAGTTCAGGATCATCATGCATTTTTCTGAACAGTTCTAAAATGAAGTCGCAATGAAGCGTGGCTTCGCCTCCAGAAATTGTTACGCCAGATATATATGGCATAGCGCCACGAATCTCTTCGATTAAACTATCTACATCTCGATCAATCGCTTTAACCGAATGCAATGGGATTGTTTGCGGATTATGGCAAGCCAAGCAATTAAAATTACAACCTTGCGTGAAAATTACAAATCTATTTCCTGGACCATCTACCCATGAAAATGGAATCGTTTTAACTATTGGAGCCTGCAGCATTTTCATGGCTCACTACTCGCTTTAAATTTCTTTGGTCTACATGGGATCCTGCAACTGATCCAGCTCCTAATTTGGTGCTTGAATGGCGAGCATCAGGCATCTTTGCCAAATCCGATTTACGAACTAGATAACCTGTAATTCGAATGAAATCATTGCTATCTAAATTGAACGTGAAGTCACGCATTCCAGCTTGGAAGGCGCCTCGAATTACATCTACAACAGCTAGTGGATTATTAACTGCCGTTTCATCAAATGAGAGCACATCGCTAATTCCTGATGCAAAAAGATGGTGATGTCTTGCAACAGTCTTTAGATGGCTGAATAGATCAGGTTCGGTGCCAACAGGAATTCTGGTGCCTGCTGTTACTTCTAGGTCTAGATCTATGCCGGATTGGCTATGCATAAATGCTCTGCCGCCATTAGCTTGGCAATAAGGCATCTCAATCTGAGCCACCAGTTCTGCAACCTTTGAGGTGATTTTGTAGCCCAGATCATCTGCCACCGCGCTATGGCCGTAAGTCCCAGCCTCTCCAGCGCGCTGCATAAGGATATTGACCGCTTCGGCCAATCCATAAATACCAAACATGGCAGAGAACTTGTCTAGAGAAATTAAGCCTTCTTTAACTAGCCAGTCGGTCTTAAAGAAATTGGACTCCTCGACCAAGAACTTGATTCTGGCTGTCATGAGTTCGGCCAAGAGATTTACATATTTTGGTAGCGATTCATTTAAGTATTGTTCGATATTGCAGCTAGAAGCGAGAGCAACTTCTTTCAAATTCAAACGATTTAGAGTATGTGAACCGCCACCAATCTTTAGTGAGTTATAGCAACTTACCGCTGCGTATTCAGGACCTAAGTCATCGGTCATCATTGGATGATTTATGAAATGTGGTTTGCCGCAAGCAAATACTGTTGAAATTGCATCTAGCAAATATTCATCACTAGTTAAGTCGGGATCCACTTTTAAAGAAATATTCGGTACTACCTGCAGTAATTCACGTTCTAATCTGAAAATTGTCTTAGCGACGCGGTTATAAGTTGAACTCAAGTTTGTATGCGCGAATGCATCAGGAAACATTCGGTCCAAAGAAATCCAAAACAATTTCAATTTCTTATATAGATCTTCATCGCTAATATTTTCAACATACGGCAAGATCAAAGAATCTAAATCACCAAAATAGACCGGATAACCAGTAATGGACATGGTGTTGCTATACATAATTAACAGGAAAGTCAGCGCTTCATCTAAATTATTAGCCGCTGGTAGTTCTAAATAAGTTGAACCGTTATCCAGAACTTTCTTGTAATCAGGC
>JALQWD010000201.1 GCA_023260175.1 Candidatus Nanopelagicaceae bacterium
CCGCGCATGAAGCCAGTAACTTGCGCATCAATTTCGAATTCTGCAAATAGCTCGGTTAGCGCGCTAACGATTGCATCATTAGCTTTGCTCTTGCCCTTAGATGCCGGTCCGCTCTTTAATAGATCAGGGGCTGGTAAAACATATTTACTATCTGGTTGGAGCATCATCTGAACCGGGCGTTTTGCTGGCGCAGTTGATGGATGAGCCTTTGGAATCTCTACTGTGAATTCTTCGTCAAATTCTTCTTCTGCAGGTTCTTCGTATTCCTCGTCGTCAAACTCTTCTGCGTCTTCCTCATACTGCGCAACTAGCGGAGTTTCAAAAGGATCAGCTTGATAGATCTCATCATCATCGGATTCCGCGCGCTTTGGCATCTTAGTTTTAAGCCAAATAAAGGTGGATTTGATGCGGATTGCAACTTGTGAAAATGGAGTTGCGGTTACAACTAATAAACCAAAACCGAAGATTAAGAATAAAACTGGATAAGTAAGTAGCGGAGTCAGCACTGCGACAAGCGGCTTGGTAACGCCATAACCAATCCAACCGCCACCATGACGCATTGCGGTTGCGCCAGTGCCCTCTGCCCCATTAAACATATGTGCAAGTCCAGTTGCAGAGACTAGAAGCGCAATTGTTCCGACTGTAATGCGCGCAGTTTCCTGCTTCTGATCTGGTGATCTAAATAGACGAACTGCAAAGTAAAAGAGAACTATCGGTGAGAGAAAACCAATTCGGCCAAAGCCACCGTAGAAGAATGAATAGAGTGCGCGGCTAACTGAGCTCTGAGAATTCATCCAGGTGCCCGCAACTGCAGCTAAACCGATGATTACCAAGAGCAGCGCTGCGCCATCGCGCTGATGAGCGCTATCTAAATCTTTAGCTGCGCGGGTGGTGAAGCGGATGGTGTTACCGACGCCCTTTGCGAAGGTACGCCAGATAGATCCGAGTACCGAAAGTACCGATTTGGATGCTTTTTTACGCTTAGCCACGACCGGCAAGCCTATATTAGAGAGGCGCTTAAACCTCGATGACAAGCGGAACAATCATCGGTTTTCTTCGATGCTCTTGCCCCACCCAATTGCCAATTGTTTTACGAACAACTTGTGAAAGTTGATGTGTTCCGTTTGTGCCCTGCGCCACCGCTGCAGCTAAAGCCTTTTCGATTCTATTTTTTACATCATCGAACATCGCAGGATCTTCATTAAATCCACGTGCATGAATATCAGGGCCAGCAACAATGGTTCCCTTTTGCGCATCGATAACAACCACCACAGAGATGAAACCTTCTTCGCCAAGAATGCGACGATCTTTCAAAGTGCTTTCGGTAATTTCGCCGATTGATTGACTATCTACATAAACAAATCCACAAGGAACTGCGCCAGATACTCGTGCGCGTCCTTCAATTAAATCAACAACCATGCCGTTTTCAACGACCACTGTATTGCGGCGATCTACGCCAGTTTTAATAGCGAGTTCCGCGTTTGCTTTCATGTGGCGCCATTCGCCATGGATTGGCATTACGTTCTTTGGCTTAACTAAGTTATAGCAATACAACAACTCACCAGCTGCGGCATGTCCTGATACATGCACCATCGCATTACCTTTATGTACAACTTTCGCACCAAGGCGTGTCAGTTCATTGATCACTCTATAAACGGGTGATTCGTTGCCTGGGATTAATGAAGAAGCCAAAACGACGGTGTCGCCTTCTCCGACCACAATTGAATGTTCGCCATATGCCATGCGTGAAAGTGCTGCTAATGGTTCGCCTTGGCTTCCGGTGCAAATCAAAACCACATCATCGCCGTATTTATCTAAATCATCTTTTTCAATCAGCACAAAAGCTGGGATATTTAGATAACCCATCCGCGCTGCAATTTCCATGTTTCGCACCATCGAACGGCCGATAAAACAGACTTTGCGATTATGCATCGCAGCGATATCAATTACCTGCTGAATGCGATGCACATGCGATGCAAAAGAAGCCACAATTACGCGACGTCTGGTGTTAGCAATAATGCGATCAAGCGTCGGCATGATTTCGCGTTCTGAAGGTGTGAAACCAGGAACATCAGCATTTGTTGAATCCACCAGGAATAGATCAACGCCATCTGCACCAAGTGATGCAAAGCGAGTTAAATCTGTGATTCGACCATCAAGTGGCAACTGATCCATCTTGAAATCTCCGGTATGCAAAACCGTTCCGGCACCACAAGTAATTGCAAGTGCTAACGCGTCAGGAATTGAGTGATTGACGGCAACGGCTTCTATTTCAAAGCTACCGATCTTTACCTTTTCGCCATCTTGAATCTCTCTCATCAAACCTGTGATGCGATGTTCCTTTAATTTTGAAGCAGTTAACGCAAGCGTTAATGGCGATCCGTAAACTGGAATATCGCCACGTTCGCGCAATAAATAGGGAACTGCGCCAATGTGATCTTCATGTCCGTGCGTTAGAAATATTGCAGTTACATCATCTAACCGATCGCGAATATATGAAAAATCAGGAAGAATTAAATCAATGCCCGGCTGACTCTCTTCTGGAAAGAGCACGCCCACATCAACAATAAGTAGCTCATTGTCGTATTCGTAAACCATCATATTTCGACCGATTTCGCCGAGGCCGCCAAGGGCAACTAACCGAAGCCCATCTTTAGCTAATTTAGATGGTTCGCCTAGATTTGGATGTGGATGGTTACTCATTAAACATTTACACCGCCTGCACGCAGATCAAGTTTTAGTTGTTCGATCTGTGCAGGGGTTGCATCAACTAAAGGTAATCG
>JALQWD010000024.1 GCA_023260175.1 Candidatus Nanopelagicaceae bacterium
GTCCCAGCAGATGCAGTTGGATTTACTTTGCTACAAGAAGAGCTCCATAAAGTTATGGATACCTTGTCAGAGCGCGAAGCTGGTGTAGTGGCGATGCGCTTTGGTCTAACTGATGGCCAGCCAAAGACTCTTGATGAGATCGGAAAGGTTTACGGCGTGACCCGCGAACGTATCCGTCAGATCGAATCAAAGACCATGTCGAAGCTACGCCACCCATCACGAAGCCAAGTACTTCGCGATTATCTAGATTAATTTCTGCAAATAGAAAAACCGCCTCTGGAAGACCAGGGGCGGTTTTTATTTTCTAAAAAGTAATTAGTTAATTAACGAAAGTACGTACTGCCATATCGGTAATCATGTCCACCCAAGTATCGTCTTGAACACCTGTTGGATTGTAATCATTAACCATTTTGCCGAGGGTGTATGACTGAATAAATACCGCAACCGCTTTAGGGTCAACATCCGACCTTACATAATCACGATTTTGCACTTCGCGAATAATGTCCGTTAGCGCATCTGTATGGCGCTGAGTCTCTTCGCCCATAAGTCTTGCCATTCGAGGATTATCAAAGCAAGCCGCTAAAGCTCGGGCTCTCTCTGCGCGAGCACCTTTGCGATCTACCGATTGAGTTAGCTCTGTTAGCTTGCGAAGCGATTCGATGAAATCTTCTCTATTAGTCGCACCCAATACATAGGTCGTCATGAATTCAATAGATGCATCAATCCACTTTGAATAGCGAATTAGCTGTGCCGTTTCTACCAATTCCTGAAGGTCTTCAAAGTGGTGATACATACTGCCTTTTGAGACCCCTGAAACTTCAAGAACTTCTTCAGCGAGAATTTCAGTTGGTTTCTTTGTTTCCAGCATCGCCACAACGGTCTCTACTAAGAGGCGCTTTGTTGGGTGGAAGTGATTCAGCATTGCAACATCGTATATTGAAGTTTGTATTACCTGCCAGTCATATTCTGGTTTAAAGTTGCGCCATGGCTAATTCAAATATATTTCAAAACCCAAAAAGCGGTTCAATTAGGCTAGATGGAAATTTTGAGGTAGTTGATGAGCTAGGCAATGTTCTAAAGAGTGTCAATGATCCCAAATTATGCGGTTGTGGACTTTCGCAAGATAAACCTTTCTGTGACAAGTCCCATGCAAATTATGTCTCGATAGTTACGCAGATGCTCGAACAAGCCAGATCTAGTGCAACTTCAGTTATCCCAGTTGGAGTCTGGGGTAAGCGTGCTGTCGAAATCAGACAACGGGCGCTAGATAATCGAATTGCCAATGGTGAAAAGCTGGTGGGCATAAAGTTCGGCGGAGCGTTAATTAAGAGCGAGAATGAAAACAAATCTTACGAAGGCATTTTTGGATTTCTGACAGATGCCATGCAAGTTAAAGGTTCTCTGAAATTAAGCACTTTGATTGCTCCGATGGCGGAAGCTGAAGTGGTATTTAAACTTGGCAAAGAATTAGATCGAGAAATAACACTTGCCGAAGCGCCAGAATATGTCAGCGATCTAGCTCCAGGAATCGAGATTTTTGATTGCAGATACGGCGCTATTGATGCGTTCGTTGATGATGCAGTTGCGGATAATGCCTGTGCTGGTGCATTTATTTATGGCGAATGGAAAGCTGCAAATTCAGTAGATCTTGCAAGCGCTGAAATTTCAATTTCAGTAGATGGTGCTTTGAATCAGAAAGTTCCATCATCGGCTATCGCCGGTAATCCATGGCAAGCGGTAGTTAATGCCTCAAAGAGACTTGCGGAAGTTGGATTTAAGTTGCCAGCTGGTTCGATCATATTTAGTGGCTCTGCAACAAATGGAATTGCAATGCAAGCAGGGAAGTATTGCGTTGAAATTACGGGACTTGGCGAAGTTAAGCTAGAAGCAATTAATTGATTTTTGAAGTTTCGTCTTGAATATTGGCAGCAACGCTCTTTAGCTTCTCTGCATACTCTTTAGCGTGGTGGCCACAGAAAAGTAACTCTCCGCCGCTTAGGAGAGTGGCACGGACGTATGCCTGTGCGCCACAACGATCGCAGCGATCAACGGCGCGTAGCGGTGTCTGCTCAAGT
>JALQWD010000043.1 GCA_023260175.1 Candidatus Nanopelagicaceae bacterium
AATCTCATTGACCTTCACGCCAACTGCAGCGGCCTGCGCAGGAGTTGGAATTGCAGTCCCTGGAAGCGGAACCGAAGCTGCACTCCATGCGATTGCATCTTTAAGAGCTGCAGGAGTTGCGCCACCGCCTAAATAAATCGCAAGCAAGATATCTCCGGCGCCGACTGGTGTACCGCTAGCCGCTTGCGTTGGTTCGCAATGCATAACTTGATCTGCAGTTACCAAAATTGCGCCATCCATACCTAGTGAACAGAGAACTTGGCCCACTCCTCCAGCGATAACTTCGCGCGCGGCTGCGATTACATCGTGAATAGTTCTAAGTGGTCTGCCAACTAGCTCTGCCAATTCGAATTGGTTTGGCTTAATCAAATCTGGCTTAACGCTAAGAGCTGCACGAAATTCTGGACCGCTGCCATCGATTGCAACCTTTGCGCCAAGTTCGCGAACAAATTGGGCAAGATCGCGATAAGTATTTACATCTGCGCCCGGATTTAAGCGTCCAGCAAAGACCACCCATGCGCCCTTTAACTCAAGCTCAGCCAGCGCATCTTTTAATTGCTGCATAAGCGCTGCATTTAGTTCAAAACCTGGTTCGTTAATCTTTGTAACGCGTCCATCTGCTTCGTGCAGAGTGATGTTGCTGCGGGTAATTCCTTCAGCCTTGATAATCTGATGCGCAATATTTAGCTCTGTTAATTTCTTGGAAAACCACTGATTACCCAAATCGCCTGCAATTAGCAGTGCGTGAGTCTTTGCGCCGTAGGCAGAGAGCGCGCGAGATACGTTTACACCTTTGCCGCCTGGATCAATCGCGCTTAATTCGCCGCGATTTACGCCGCCCATAACCAAATTCTTAACGCCAATTGTGCGGTCAATAGAGGGGTTGGTAGTGACGGTAACGATCACGCCTGCCCCTTACTGCGCCAGTTGCACATATGCATAGGAGAATTGTGAACCTAATAAGGCGAAAAATCCGATTGTTTATAGCTTTTTGATAAAGTTTCAGAGCATTTACATGCTTAAAAGAAGATTACTCAGCAGTAGTATCGCGATAGTTAAGCCAAGCACGGATATACCAATAACCCGTGATAAAAGTCAGCGCGACCGCTACATAGAGCCAGCCAAATTTAAACCAATCAAGCCAAGCCGGTAACGGCAAGATAAACCAACCCATACCTAAATTCTGTGAAAGTGTTTTTAACTTTCCGCCGCGATTGGCACTAATTACGCCACCCGAAATAACTAGCGCGCGGAATAGAGTAATTCCGATTTCGCGGAAGAGAATTGCAACTGTTGCCCACCATGGAAAGCGATCTTGTAGCGATAACGGAATCATTACCGATGCAATCATTAATTTATCTGCAACAGGATCTAAAAACTTTCCCATCTCAGTAATTTGTCCGCTGCTTCTTGCTAGGCGACCATCTACAACATCGCTCATTGCGATAGTAAAGAAAATTACCCAGCTAATTAGCTGCCAGGCAGTGCCTTCTTGGTAAAGCGACCAGATTGCAGGTGGCAGCGCAACAATGCGTGCAACGGTTATCTGATTAGGCGTGATTCTCAAAGCGCTCTCGCAATCAGATCCGCTCCTGCAGAATCAATAATTACGGCACGTACCCATTGGCCGTTTACGTAATTAGTTTCGCCTTCAAAGCCAACGGTGCCATCTACTTCAGGGCCTTGGAATGCTGCGCGACCTTCTTGAATTTCGGCATCATCAATGAGTACCTCTACCTCAGCCCCAATGCGAAGAGTTGCGCGCTCAGAAACAGCGTTATCGGCAATTGTAGATAGCGTCGCAACTCGATGCGCGATTTCATCTGCATCAATCTTGTTGGCCATATCAAGCGCTTCAGTGCCATCTTCATCTGAATATCCAAATACTCCGACTGCATCTAAACGTGCATCATCAACGAATTGGCAGAGCTCTTCGAAGTCGCTCTCCTTTTCGCCAGGAAAGCCAACGATGAAATTACTGCGGATACCTGCATCAGGTGAAAGCGCGCGAATTTGGCTGATTAAATGCAAGAACTCTTCGTTGCCACCAAAGCGGCGCATGCTACGGAGAACATCTTTAGCGCTATGCTGGAACGAGAGATCAAAGTAAGGTGCAACCTTTTCGTGCTCAATCATCGCTTGCAGCAGAGTCGGGCGCATCTCGGCCGGTTGCAGGTAAGAGAGTCGAATGCGTTTGATGCCATCGATCTCAGCTAGCTGCGGAATTAACTTCTCCATGGCGCGAAGATCGCCCAAATCTTTACCGTAGCTGGTGGTGTTCTCTGAAACCAAGAAGACTTCACTTACGCCATTATCTGCAAGCCACCTGGCTTCTTCGATAACTTCTAGTGGATGGCGAGAAACAAATGCACCGCGGAATTGCGGAATTGCACAGAAGGCACAACGACGGTCGCAACCTGATGCAATCTTCAGCGGTGCCCATGGTGCATCATTTAATCGCTTACGTGAAAAGTTAAGATCGATATTCTCTTT
>JALQWD010000135.1 GCA_023260175.1 Candidatus Nanopelagicaceae bacterium
CGGTCACGGTCGGCGTGCCCCTGACCGAAAACCCCGAGGTCTCCCTCTGGGCACTAGATGCCGCCACGCGCCTGCAACTCGACCCGGCTTGGGTTCAGCAAACCTTGGTCCAAGCCCAACGCTTGCCTGTGGTTGAAAAACTGGTCTTGCCTCCGGCCAGCCCCGTGGCCAAAGACTGGGGTGCTTACCGAGCCCGCTTCATCGAGCCCGTGCGCATCCAGGCCGGACAGCGTTTCTGGCGTCAACACCAGGCCACCTTGGCGCGGGCCGAGCGGGAGTACGGCGTGCCTGCGGCCATCATCGTCGGCATCATCTGGGTGCGCATTTACAACAAGTATGCGCGAAATCTCTTTATCATCACGTGGTTCCACGGACGTAGTCTCCCATGACTAATAGACTCCACGCCTCATGAACGAAGATCCACTAGTAACTGGCCTCAACCCGCAGCAAGCTGCTGCTGTGGTTCATGCTGATAAACCCTTACTAGTTGTAGCTGGCGCTGGTTCTGGAAAGACTCGCGTTTTGACGCGTCGAATTGCCTATTTAATGGCGCGCAGAAATGTTCGCCCATTTGAAATTCTGGCGATTACCTTTACCAATAAGGCCGCTGGAGAGATGAAGGAGCGCGTCGCCGAATTAGTTGGTCCAATTGCAAAATCGATGTGGGTTTCAACTTTTCACTCTGCGTGCGTACGCATCTTGCGCGTTGAAGCGCATCGCTTGGGATACTCAAATAACTTCACTATTTACGATAGCGCGGATTCGCAGCGATTAATTGCGATCGTTTGCAAGGATCTCAACTTAGATCCAAAGCGTTATCCACCTCGCCAATTTGCTTCATCAATTTCAAATGCCAAGAACGAGCTACTAGGGCCAGCAGATTATTTAAACTCTGCAAGCAATCCTTATCAGCAGATCTGCGCCGATGTTTACTCGCTCTATCAAAAGCGATTGGGCCAAGCCAACGCTATGGATTTTGATGACTTAATCATGAAAACAGTAGAAGTGGTGCAACGTTTTCCAGAAGTTCGCCAACGTTTGCGTTCTCGTTTTCGCCATATTTTGGTAGACGAATATCAGGACACCAACCATGCGCAATACATGCTGGTTAAAGAGTTGGTCGGTAAAGACGAAGAAGGTATTCCTGCTGCAGAACTCTGCGTAGTAGGCGATGCAGATCAATCAATCTATGGTTTCCGCGGTGCGACTATTCGCAATATCTTGCAGTTCGAAATGGATTATCTGGATGCCGAAACTATTCTGCTTGAGCAGAACTATCGCTCCACACAAAATATCTTGAGCGCTGCAAATGCTGTAATCGAACAGAATCGTGACCGCAAAGCAAAGAATCTCTGGTCCGAAGCGGGAGCCGGTGCCAGCTTGGTTGGTTATGTTGCAGAGAGCGAACACGACGAAGCGGAATTTATCTCTGGCGAAATCAAAAAATTGGCGCAGGATGAAATCTCTAAATATGGCGATACTGCGATTTTCTATCGCACCAACGCACAATCTCGCGTATTTGAAGAAGTCTTTATGCGCGCTGGATTGCCATACAAAGTTGTTGGCGGAGTGCGCTTTTATGAGCGCCGCGAAATTAAAGATTTCCTTGCATATTTAAAGGTCCTAGTTAATTTGCAGGATGAAGTCTCGCTTCGCCGCATAATCAATGTTCCCAAACGAGGCATCGGAGATCGAGCTATCGAAACTATCGAAGGAGTGATGGCTTCTCGCGGACAATCTTTCTGGCAAGCTCTCAATACCGTTGCCAATAACTCCGAACTTGGTGGGCGTTCCACTGCATCGCTAGCTAATTTTGTTTCAATGATTTTGGCACTTAATGTTTTAGTAGAAGCAGGCACTAAACCTTCAACTATCCTAGAAGCAACATTGGAGCAATCCGGGTTACTTGCTGAACTGCAAGATAGTACTGATCCGCAAGATGAATCTAGAGTAGAGAACTTGCAAGAATTAGTTGCGGTTTCTATCGAATACGAAGAGACTCCGCTAGAGAACCTACCTGAGGATTCAATAATTTCATTAGGCGGATTCTTAGAACAAGTTGCTTTGGTTGCAGATTCAGATCAGATTCCTGATGGAGAAGATCATGGCGGAGTGATCACAATGATGACTCTGCATACTGCTAAAGGCCTGGAATTTCCAACGGTATTCTTAACCGGCATGGAAGATGGAATCTTTCCGCACAATAGAACATTGGGAGAACGCGACGAGCTTGAAGAGGAACGTCGCCTTGCATACGTTGGACTTACCCGAGCACAAGAGCGTTTATATTTAACTCGCGCCGAATATCGAAGTGCATGGGGCGCACCAAATTACAATCCTGCTTCACGATTTTTAGATGAGATTCCAGAGAATTTAATTGAATGGCGTCAACGTACATTTGCTGCAAAACCAAAATTTGTAAGCGCGCCACCACCACGTGCAACTGGCAAGAAAACCACGACCACAATCTCTTTAAATATCGGCGATCGTGTGGCTCATGACACATTTGGATTAGGAACTGTTGTAAAGCTTGCCGGAGAAGGTGACCGGACAGAGGCGACTATTAATTTCGGACAATTAGGAGAGAAGCGCTTATTGCTGCGCTACGCGCCGGTCGAGAAGCTTTAAATACGCGACTAAGATTTAGCCGTGGATCTATTTGAATATCAAGCAAGAGATTTATTTGAAAAGCATGGCGTTCCAGTTTTAGCTGGCGCTGTTGCTACAACACCTGAAGAAGCACATGCAGCAGCTGCCAAGATTGGTGGGAAAGTTGTTGTTAAGGCGCAGGTAAAGGTTGGCGGCCGCGGTAAAGCTGGCGGCGTAAAAGTTGCAGATAATGCAGTTGATGCGAAAGAGAAAGCATCAGCAATCCTTGGAATGGATATCAAAGGCCACACAGTGCATCGCGTGATGATCGCGCAAGCAGCACCAATTGCTGAGGAATATTACGTTTCGATTTTATTAGATCGCTCTAACCGTCAATATCTATGTATGGCATCTGTTGCCGGCGGTATGGATATTGAAGAAGTTGCACGTACTGCGCCAGAGAAACTTGCAAAGGTTCCGGTATCTGCAGTTGCAGGAATTGATAGCGCAAAGGCAGCAGCAATTGTTAAGGAAGCCAACTTCCCAGCAGAGATTGCAGATCAAGTTGCGAAAGTTATTGAACTTCTATGGGGCGTATTCACAAAGGAAGAT
>JALQWD010000190.1 GCA_023260175.1 Candidatus Nanopelagicaceae bacterium
GATAATCAATAGTCGGACGCAAGCTGCGACTTAAAGTCACTGCCGATACATCTACCTGATAATCAGCACCGAATTGATTATTTGTGACTAGCCAAGCAAGCGATAACTTCTGTAAGCGATGCGCTTTATCGCGATCAATTGCTTCAAGTGGATGGCCAAATGCATAAGTACTTCTGGTTTTAACTTCTACAAAATGAACTTTGCCTGCTGGGCTCTTGGCGATTAAATCTAATTCGCCGCCTTTGGTCCGCCAATTGCGCCCAAGGATTGTGAAACCCAATTTAATTAAATATTCGGCGGTGGCTATTTCGCCAATTTTCCCGATTGTCTGTTTTTGATTCATGCGCAAAAGTTAATTTTGCGCGCCTGTGGAGCGTTTTATTAATCCACAGAGCGAATTAGTTTTGCGACGTTGGCATAAGACTTTCTGTGAATATCGGCAACGCCCAAACTCTCTAACGCTTTGGTATGCGCCGCAGTTATATAGCCTTTATGTTTTGCCAAGCCATAGCCGGGATATTGCTCATCTAATTCGACCATGATGCGATCGCGCGTTACCTTTGCAATTACCGATGCTGCGCTAATAGATGGCGCCACTTGATCGCCTTTCCAAATCGAAAGGCTAGGCGTAACCATTCCTTGAATCGCATATCCGTCAGTTAAAACATAATTTGGGGAAACTTCTAGCCCCTGCACTGCTCGTCGCATGCCATCTAGATTTGCAGCATGTACCCCACGCTTATCAATATCAGCAGGCTCAACTTTAATTACGGATACCGCTAACGCCTCTTGGTAGATAATCGGAAATAAGGCTTCGCGTTCTTTCTCTGTTAACTCTTTTGAATCACGGAGCGTCTTTAAGTTTGGTGAATCAATATTTTTTAGAATTACGCTGGCAATGACCAGCGGTCCAGCACATGCACCTCGTCCTGCTTCGTCTACTCCAGCTATCGGAGCGAGACCTGCATCAATTAACGATTGCTCAATTAGATGCATTAACGCGCTCGATTAGCTTCGCGTTTTTAAATGGCCAGATCACTGCAACTACACGGCCAACTACTTCGGATTCTGGAACGAAACCTTTGTTGATGTCATCTTGGTGATAACGAGAATCAGCAGATGCACCTCGGTGATCACCCATTACCCAGAGCTTTCCGGCAGGAACCGTGACATTAAATTTCATATCGCTTGGTTCGTTACCTGCAAAAATATATGGCTCGTTGGTCTCTTTGCTATTTACGATGATTTTGCCATTTGCCGAACAGCACTGAACGTTATCTCCGCCAATGCCAATTACGCGCTTAACCAAAAATTGCTTTGCTGGATTAGGCAGAATTCCAACAGTAACTAAAGCTTCTTTTGCTTTTGCGACATATTTATTGCCAGTTAGCGGTTCCCAGGTTGGCAGCCAATTAGCTGGATCATGAAAGACCACAACATCGCCACGATGAATTTCTTGGGTGACAAATGGAATCTTATTTACCGCAACTCGATCACGAATCTGCAGAGTATTTTCCATCGACCCAGAAGGAATGTAGAAAAACTGAACGATAAATGTTTTGATAACTAAAGAAACAATTACTGCAACTACTAGTAGCGCAGGAATTTCGCGAAGGAATGAACCCTTGCGAAACAATTACTTAGC
>JALQWD010000023.1 GCA_023260175.1 Candidatus Nanopelagicaceae bacterium
CGGCCATCTCGATCTGGCCACTCCTAGCCCTGCCATCGATAGCTGCCACCGCTACCTCAAGGGCTCTTCGTACCTCGGCTAGATCCATGCGCAAAATCCTAGCCATTTCAGGAATAGTTGAAATTTCAACTATGTTGTAAAGTATGTGACTATGAACAGAATGCCAGCGCTATACATCGGACACGGAGCTCCGATGTTATTGGACGATGCACTTTGGACTTCGCAGCTACGTGGGGTGGCTGCGAATCTGCCAAAACCAAAAGCAATTTTGATCGTCTCTGCGCATTGGGAATCTGAGCCGGTCACGCTCTCTTCCCCAGCAGCGAATACTCCGTTGATTTATGATTTCGGTGGCTTTGATCCAAAGTATTACCGAATGACTTACGGAACTCCTGATGCAACAGAGTTGACGCAAATGGTCGCGAAGTTAATGCCAGATAATGAATCTGTTTATCAAGCAAATCGCGGACTGGATCACGGCGCCTGGGTACCTCTAAAGGTTATGTACCCAGATGCCGATATTCCAGTTCTGCAGATGTCGATGCCAACTTCTGATCCATATAAATTAATGGAATTGGGAAAGCGCTTACAAACTCTGCGCGATCAAGGTGTATTAATTATTGGTTCTGGATTTATGACTCATGGTCTGCCATTTTTACGGGATTGGCGCGTTGATGCTGATGCACCTGGCTGGTCTGCTGATTTTGATATCTGGGCTAAAGAAGCTTTAGCAAATGGCGATGTTGATACTTTGGCAAACTTCAAAGAGTTAGCTCCTGGTATGCCTTATGCACATCCAACTGTCGAACACTTTACGCCGCTCTTTGTAACGCTAGGAGCTGCAAGTAATGCAGAGGCTGCGCCAGATACTTTGATTGATGGCTACTTTATGGGCCTTGCTAAACGATCAATTCTGGTTGCTTAATTTCCGATTGACTGGCAGTAGCTATTCTTGGCCTTTTTTGCTGAATCTTTTGCATCTCCATAAATAAAAGAAGGCGACCCGTTTCGGCCATTAATTACCGCTGGTTTAAATACATATTTAACGACTGTGCCTTCTGGCGAAAGCGTAAGTACACCGATCCCGCTCTTAGTTCCGTCACCGCTTGTCGAATGGAAAACTAAATTTCCAAGAGAGTAATCAATTAACTTGCCATCTTTTAGTACAAATGGTTGCTGACGGTGTGGGTGGCTGCCGATTACTGCAGTGGCACCCCAGCTAAGCCATAGATTGGCATCGTTTACTTCAGTTTTAGTAGGGCAAGTTTTCGCTTCAATTCCCCAGTGGGTATAAACAATGACCGCATCTGCTTTTCGGGCGGCAGCTTTAATCGCTAATTCGATCACTGTTGGATCCCAGCCATCGGTAGTTCCGGCATATTCACCGCTTGCTACCGATACTGGTCCGCTATTAATTTTTGCAATACCTAAAAATGCAATCTTGGTGCCGCGAACATTTATGACTTTTGCGGTCCAAGCATCTCTGCCACTTTCGCCGCCACCAATTACCTGGAATCCGCGATCATTTAAGTTCTTTAAAGTATCTGTAAAACCTTCACGTAGAAAATCTCCGGCATGGTTGTTGCCAACGTTAACTACATCTACACCTTCGGTCTTCATCCAATCCAATAGATAAGAATTGCTATTGAATACAAACTCTTTATCTTGGTGTTCAGTTCTGTTGGTCACCGCACTTTCTAGGTTAAGCACAGAGATATCAGAGTTCCTTAAAGTTTTTGAGATATTTTTAAAAGGATTTCCACCGTTATTTAAGTAGGAAGAAATCTGATCAACACCATGAACATCTCCACCGAATGCAATTGTTACATTTTGAACTTTTGCGGGAGTTTTTGAATTTGTGCAAGCGCTAAGTGCAAGAGCTGCAATCACCGCGAGCGCTACCTTCTTCACATCGGCAATTCTAGACATGAAAAAAGTTCCTGTCCGAGCTGACCAAATCTAGAAATCTGTCCGGGGTTCCTCGTAAAGAAAAAAGCCTGCTCGGTATTCCGAACAGGCCTTTTTCGATTTAACTATTTATCAGCTGCAACCAGAGGTTGAGCCGCAACCTTCGCAGACGTAGCAAGCGCCTGATTGACGCATCTTTACGCCGCAAGTCATACATAGCGGTGCATCTGATTTGATACCTGAGATCTTCTCTAGCAATTCAGTTGATGAACCAACCTGTACTGGAGCTGCTTCGATCTTCACTTCTACTGGCTTTGCTACTGCAACTGGAGCCGCAGGAGCAACAGGTGCTTCAACCTGAACTGATTGAGCGATAGTTTCGTTAATCGCTTCTACATCAGGTGTGTATTCGCCAGTTTCCAAAGCGCGAGCGCGCTCTGATGAGGTGTAAAGACCCATCGCTGCACGATCTTCAAATGGTAGGTAATCAAGAGCTAGACGACGGAAGATGTAATCAAGCATTGATTGCGCCATACGTACATCTTGATCATCAGTCATACCAGCTGGTTCGAAACGAAGGTTCATGAACTTAGAAACAAATGTCTCTAGTGGAACTCCGTACTGAAGACCAATTGATACTGCGATCGAGAATGCATCCATCACACCTGCAAGAGTTGAACCCTGCTTGCCGAGATTAAAGAAGACTTCACAAAGTGAACCATCTTAATATGCTCCAGCAGTCATGTAACCATCTGCG
>JALQWD010000073.1 GCA_023260175.1 Candidatus Nanopelagicaceae bacterium
CGTAGCGGCGAAGCTGAACAAGTTGAGAAGGATTTCGTTGCAGCTACTGGCGTAGATCTAGTAGTTATTGATGCAAAGGATCAATTCTTAAAGGCGCTTGCCGGTGTCAAAGATCCAGAAGAGAAGCGCAAAATTATTGGCCGCGAATTTATTCGCAGCTTTGAAAAGGCAGCTCGCGATATTGCAGCTGGCGGCGAGGTTGAATTTTTAGTGCAGGGCACGCTCTATCCAGATGTAGTTGAATCTGGCGGAGGTACTGGAACTGCCAATATTAAATCTCACCACAATGTTGGCGGCCTTCCAGATGATTTGAAATTTAAGTTAGTCGAACCGCTACGTTCGCTATTTAAAGATGAAGTGCGACAAGTTGGTTTACAACTCGGACTTCCTGAAGATTTGATCTGGCGCCAACCATTCCCTGGGCCTGGGCTTGGCGTTCGAATTATCGGCGAAGTAAATGAAGAGAATTTAGAGATTTTACGTAAAGCTGATCTGATCGCACGCCAAGAGCTAAAAGCTGCAGGACAAGATCGTGCAATCTGGCAGTGCCCTGTAGTGCTACTAGCTGATGTACGAAGCGTTGGAGTTCAAGGCGATGGCCGCACATATGGCCACCCAATCGTGCTTCGTCCCGTGTCTAGTGAAGATGCAATGACTGCAGATTGGTCGAGATTGCCATATGAATTACTTGAGAAGATTTCTACCCGTATTACTAACGAGGTTCGTGAAGTAAATCGTGTAGTTTTAGATGTAACAAGCAAGCCACCTGGAACAATTGAATGGGAATAAGTAGAGAAATGAAAAAATTAGCAATTTTCTTTGTAAGCGCATTAGCAATTACAACTGTTGCAGTTGTTGCTCAACCTGCACAAGCGGCGGTTAAGTGCGCTCAAGCAACAGCGAAAGCGCATACCCCAGGCAAGGTGGCTCAACCAACAAAGGCAGCTAAGCCATTGCCAAAGAAGTTCACCTTCAACACCAACTGTGGCGTTATCGAAGTAACTTTGAATGCAAAGGCGCCGATCACAATTACCTCTTTGGCGGCATTGATTAAAGGCAAGTATTACGACAATTCACTATGCCATCGTCTAACCACTCAAGGTTTATATGTATTGCAGTGCGGAGACCCAACTCTTACTGGCGCTGGCAACCCAACAGGTTGGAAGGGTTACAAAGACGAGAACCTTCCAAAGAATGCCAACAACAATTACCCAGCAGGAACTGTTGCAATGGCAAACTCAGGACCTGGCACAAATGGTTCACAGGTCTTCTTTGTTTACTCAGATACAACTCTTGGCGCTAATTACACAATCTGGGGCAAGATCACCAAGGGCCTAGATATCGTGCAATATGTAGCGAAACAGGGCGCTATCACCAAGGATGCTAACGGTCAGTTGGTTTACACCGGTGATGGATTTACTGCACAACCTGTGCAGATTAAGAACGCCAAAGTTTCTTAATCCAGTTCTTCTTTAAGATCTTCTGCTCTGCAGGCTCATCCGGTGTTAAGACATCGGTGATTGCAGGTGAAGATTCATCTAAAGAATCAGCGATTACATCTAAGTTAGAAACTATCGAAACTAGCTTTACCAAAATTTCGCTAGGAATCACATTGGTCTGCTTGATTAATGAATCTCGAAGCACGGCGGCGGATGCGCGTAAATCATTAGCGGTCTCTTCTAGATCATTACTTTCAGCCTTATCCGCGACTGCATAACTAGCAGCTGATAGCGCCAGCGCCAGTTCGCGACGTACGCGCTCAGGGACCCCGCCATCAATTGATAAATCAAAGAGCGTACGTGAGATTGAACGAACTTGGACGATTACATGTTCGGTAGAGACAGCACGAAGATAGAGAATTTCGGCAGTTGCAAAATCATCATTAGGAAGCCATCGAGAAGATCGTTTTGCTTCCAAAGCTTGGCCGCGTAGATTTGGAATATTCTCAACTAGGTTTCTTCCGCGAGCTAACCATCTGCCTGCTGCGCCGGTATCAAAGGTAGAAGCAACTCCCTCTGCCATATCAGATAGAAGATTTGCAGAGCGTTTGGTGTAGCTGCCAATTAACTCGATAGTTCTACCAGTAGGCGTTTTTGGGTGCGCATAAAAAGAAAAGAGCACTGCAATTATCGCGCCAATAAAAGTCTCACCTAAGCGAGTAAGTGCTTTGCTCTCGCTAATTCCAGGACCAATCACAATCAGCGCTGTAACTGGAACATTTACAGAAGCAACTTCGCCAAGATGTAGAGCGCGGGCTGCAACAGAGCAGAGCACTATGGTGGTGAAGATTGCGATATTTCCGAAATCAAAGATGCTCACCGCAATCAGCGCAACTGATGCACCAATTGCGGTACCAATAATCTGGCCAAAACCTTCACGGAATGACTTATATGTTGAGATTCGAATACTTAAAGCGCATGCAATTGCAGCAATCAGCCCACCATTTTCAATTATTAAATTGCCAACTTGCCACGCAACAGCAGAAGCTACGCCAGCGATTAATACTTGGCGAATCCAGTAGCGACGCAACCAAATTGCGTCGACTAGCTTTCTATACCAATCGCGATTCATAAACCTCAATCTGTATTTACGATTTTAAACGCTTCAGCTAAACGGCCGACCGGCAATCCGCCTACGCCAGCATTGCGCTGACCCCATTCACGAACCATATTTTCCAACTCTTTATTATGAGCAGTCTGTGAAACATGTGCATTTAGTGCAGCCATCTTCTTATCAAAAGTATCGGTGATATCTACCCAGTAATCAGGGGAGTGATGCGCATAAACCCAGACCTCTTTAACGCGCCAAGGTTCTAAACCTTCTTCGTTTTTTAAATCCATAAATGCAAATGGATTTCGTGCATCTGGATATACCGCTTGAATCGCAGCTTCACCAGCAGCTAAATGATCAGGATGGCTAGCGCCGATTCGATCCCAATTACGTTCTGGGCTTTGAATCAACATGCGATCTGGTTTGTGAATACGGATTTGGCGCACTAAATCTTTGCGTAAACCAATTGTTGGCTCTAAATGACCATCGCGATAATTTAAGTAGATGACATCTTTAACGCCGAGAGCACGTGCAGCATCGCGCTGTTCGCGCTGGCGAGTTGCCGCCATCTCTTCCTGCGGAACGCCTGACTCTTCGCCGCCTTGATCACCATTGGTGCAACAGACATAGGTAATTTCAATTCCTTTGGCAGCTAGCTTTGCAACGGTTCCGCCGACGCCAAAATCTGCATCATCTGGGTGCGCATTTAC
>JALQWD010000076.1 GCA_023260175.1 Candidatus Nanopelagicaceae bacterium
GCATGCACTGTATTGGGCTCTTGGCAATACGCCGTTTGCCCGCGAGGTGGCTTATGCCGAGCTGGTCAAGACCGGTTTGGCCACTCAGCAGAGGGACGAACTGACCCGGACAGCCCTGTCGGGCTGGGCGCTGGGTTCAGAAGACCACTGTTGGTCCTGACGAAGCTAAGTAATACGCTCAAATAATCCCAATTTTGCGCGTTCTGGGTAAGAAAGTTACCCTTTACCCCTGATCCCGACTTGGTTCACGAAAGCGATTTCGACCCAGGTCTAATAAATAAGGAATACATCATGAAGCCAGAGATCCACCCAGAGTACGTCGAGACAACTGTTAACTGCGGTTGCGGCGAATCATTTAAGACTCGATCAACCGTTACAACCGGTTCTATCTACGTTGAAGTTTGCGACAAGTGCCACCCGTTCTACACAGGTAAGCAGCGCATCCTTGATACCGGTGGACGCGTCGCTAAGTTCGAAGAGCGTTTCGGCAAGAAGACCAATAGCTCATCTAAGTAGCTTTTTTAAAAGACCGCATATCCCAACCTTGGCGTTGGGGTGCGGTCTTTTTATTTTATTGAGGAGTAGAGATGTCAGAGCGCTTTGCATCAGCGATTGAGTTGGTGAATGAATATGCCGAACTCGAAAAGCAGATGGCCGATCCAGGCATTCACGCAGATGCAAATAACGCACGCAAACTTGGACGACGCTATGCGCAACTTGGTCCAGTAGTTGCCGGCTATCGCAAATGGAAGCAGAGCGTCGAAGATCTAGCAGCTGCAAAAGAGTTGGCAGATGTTGATCCAGATTTTGCAGCAGAAATTCCAGCTCTTGAAAAGGCAGAAGCAGAGAATTCCGAACAACTAGAAGAGTTACTGCTGCCTCGTGATCCAAATGATGATCGCGATGTAATCATGGAAATTAAAGCTGGTGCGGGTGGAGATGAATCTGCGCTATTTGCTGGCGACCTACTACGTATGTATATGCGCTTTGCAGAGAAGCAAGGTTGGAAGACTGAAGTTATTGATGTAACCGAATCCGATCTAGGTGGTTACAAAGATATTTCGATTGCAGTTAAATCAAAGGGCACACCAGCACCTGGCCAATCACCTTATGCCAAGCTGAAATTTGAAGGAGGAGTGCACCGAGTTCAGCGCGTTCCAGAAACAGAATCACAAGGTCGCATTCACACCTCCGCAGCCGGCGTTCTAGTGCTTCCAGAAGCGGAAGAGGTTGAT
Organism: Candidatus Nanopelagicaceae bacterium; assembly: GCA_023260175.1. Next base: position 1,236 of record JALQWD010000076.1, read on the forward strand.
GTCGAGCTAAATATGAACGATGTTCGCGTAGATGTTTATCGCTCTTCTGGTCCAGGCGGACAGAGTGTTAATACTACTGACTCTGCGGTCCGTTTAACTCACGTTCCAACCGGAATCGTAGTTAGCTGCCAGAACGAAAAGTCTCAGTTACAGAATAAGGAATCTGCAATGCGTATTTTGCGCGCTCGCTTACTTGCGGATGCACAAGAAAAGGCAGAAGCTGCAGCATCTGCAGAGCGTAAAAACCAAGTTCGTACCGTAGATCGATCAGAACGTATTCGCACTTACAACTTCCCAGAGAATCGCTTAAGTGATCACCGCGTGAATTACAAAGCGAACAATTTGGATGCAGTCCTAAACGGTGAACTTGAACCTGTAATTCAATCTTTACTAGATGCAGATAAAGCTGCAAAGCTCGCTGGAAACTAATTTAAAATGGTTCGCGATTTAATCCGCAACGCTAAGGAACATTTAGCGAAGGCAGGATATTCCGAAGTAGATGCAGAGATTCTCTTTGCGCATCTATTAGGTATTAATCGCATGGAACTTCACAATCCAGTTGCTCTTGATAATGCTATGGAAAATGTTGGCGATATTGCAGAGGATTATCACCAGTTATTAAATCGCCGTTTGTCGCATGAACCGTTGCAATACATAACTGGGGAAGCGCACTTTAGAGATTTAACTTTGGAAGTTGGTCCTGGTGTATTAGTGCCGCGTCCAGAATCAGAATTGATGGTTTCCTTTTTACTTGCACTTATCGAACAGAAACTTGGTTTGGTATCTGTTATTGATTTAGGAGCTGGAAGTGGCGCGCTTTCAATAGCGCTATCAACCGAGTGCGATCGCGTAAGAGCAATCGCAGTAGAGAAAAGCCCTGAAGCGCTAATTTGGCTACGCAAGAATGTCGCTAAATATGTAGAAGAGATGCGCGTAGTTGAAGGCGATGTCAGAGATGCTCTTCCTGGAGTAAAAGCTGACTTTGTAATTGCTAATCCGCCTTATGTACCAAATGATCAAGAGCTTCCTGCAGATGTACAGAAGGAGCCAGGTGAAGCCCTATTTGGTGGGGTAACTGGCTTAGAAACCCCTAAGTTCTTTATCGATGCAGCAGCGCGCTTACTTAAATCTGGTGGAGTACTGGCAATCGAGCATACGGAATTGCAGGGCCAAGGTATCTCTGGATTGCTAGAAGAGATGTTCACAAACATTGAATTGCATTACGATTTAAACGATCGACCACGATGGACTAGCGCGGTAAGGAAATAATGCAAGAGTTTGATCTCAAGAAGGGCACACTTGCTCGCCATGTCAATCGCGCCGTAAAAGCGATTAATGATGGCTATGTAATTGTGGTGCCACTTGAAAATGCATATGCCTATCTCTGCGATGCCTTTAACCATGACGCAGTTAGAGCCATGCATGTACTTCGTGGCGATGAAATAGGAATTAAAGCTCAAGTGCTAATCAGAGATTACAAAATGTCTATTGGTGTTACTCGCGAAGTTGATGCAAAGACTGTTGCTGCAATGAAAAAATATTGGCCAGGCAAAGTTACTTTCCAAGTTAAACCGAGCGCTCTTCTTAATTGGGATCTTGGCGATAACAACGAAGTTGATCAGTTAGCTATTCGCGTCCCGAACGCTACATTTGTTAAAGCAATTCTTGCAAAGACTGGTCCTCTTGCAACTGCATCAGTTGCAAAAGTTGGCCAGTCACCTGTTATGGCTTCCGCTGAAGTTCCAACTGATGGAATAGAACTCTTCTTTAATAATGGAAAGTTACGCAAGGGCGAACCAAGCACGATCGTGCAAGCAATAGCTGGAATTCATACCGTAATTAGAAGGGGCGCAGTAGACTTCTCCGCATGACTGATGCGCGCAAATACGGACCAGATTTCGATTTATTAGAGAAGCAAGACCCAGAAATCGCAAGTATTCTGCTTGCCGAAGTTAAACGCCAACAGACCGGATTGCAGTTAATTGCATCTGAAAACTTCACCTCTGGCGCTGTTTTAGCAGCACTTGGAACTCCGCTAAGCAATAAGTATGCAGAGGGTTATCCAGGCAAGCGTTACTACGGTGGTTGCGAAGTTGTAGATCGTGCAGAAGAAATTGCCATAGAACGCGCAAAACAATTATTTGGGGCAGACCATGCGAATGTGCAGCCACACTCTGGAGCTTCTGCAAATATTGCCGTTTATGCTGCGTTTACCAAACCTGGCGACAAAGTTATGGCGATGTCACTTCCGCACGGAGGACATCTAACTCAT
>JALQWD010000110.1 GCA_023260175.1 Candidatus Nanopelagicaceae bacterium
ATGGGTAGTTCGCGAAATGGATCTTAGATATGAAGATCTCGCAACTTTTGGATTCCGTCATATTGATGATTTCAATAAAGCAGTCCGTGCCGGGAAAGTAGCAACGCCGCCGGGTAGCGATCGCATTCTGGAACCGTATCCATATTTACTTGTAATCATCGATGAGCTTGCAGATTTGATGATGGTTGCTGCAAAAGATGTCGAAGAGTGTGTAGTTCGAATTACGCAGCTGGCTCGTTCGGCTGGTATTCACCTAGTTTTGGCAACACAGCGCCCATCAGTAGATGTCGTAACTGGTCTAATTAAAGCTAACGTGCCTTCCAGATTATCTTTCGCCACATCTTCACTTGCAGATAGTCGCGTTATTTTGGATGCGCCTGGTGCTGAAAAACTAATCGGCCAAGGCGATGGATTATTTGTACCTATGGGTGCATCTCGACCAATTCGAATCCAGGGTGCATATGTTTCAGAGCGCGAAATCGCAGATGTGGTGGGACATGTTCGAAAGCAATTAGCGCCACGTTTCCGTGATGATGTCACAGCCGCGCAGAAGATTGTGGTGAGCGCAGTCAACGAAATCGGTGACGATTATGAGCTTTTGCTACAAGCTGTTCATTTAGTTGTAACTACACAGATTGGCTCTACTTCAATGTTGCAACGTAAGCTGCGCATCGGTTTTGCGAAGGCTGGACGCTTAATGGATCTGATGGAATCGCGCGGAATTGTTGGGCCATCTGAAGGCTCAAAGGCACGCGCAGTCTTGGTTAAGCCTGAAGAGCTAGACGATGTGCTCGCCACAATCAGTGACTGATAAGTGATGGGGTGTCACCGAAGGGTGATTCGTTAAAATTTAGTAGGTGATTTGGCTTCACCCGCTCTAAACTTCTCCTAATGTCACTTGGTCAATTAATTATCAGTTCGCGCAAGAGCGCGGGCATGACCGTGGACGCGTTATCTAGCGAAACAAAAATTCGCATAAGTCTTCTAAAAGAATTTGAAGAGAATAACTTTATAAATGCCGGTGGAGACACCTATGCCCGCGGACATTTAAGAAGTATTGCTCGCGCATTAAATATTGATCCCGAAATTTTATTGGTGCAATATGAATCAGAACATGCACATGAAGCACGTGCGATTCACGAACAGCTTGTAGAAAATAGCGCCACATTTGCACTGCCGGAACGAAACAAATTAACAAATAAGCAATTAGCAATCTATGGTTCTATCGGAATTTTAGTTCTGCTCTTGACAACTGTAATCGTAAATTCACTAAAGCAGAGCGCAAGTAGCCCAAAGCCAAAGCCAATTGCAACCGCGTCGGCTACACCTAGCGCAACGCCATCGGTTTCAGCATCTGAAACAAATGTGCCAAATTCATATTCTTCAGGTAGCGGGGTAAGTGTTCAACTAGAAGCAACTACTGGATCTTCATGGTTATTTGTAAGCGATGCAGCTGGAGTAACTCTCTACTCTGGTCGTGCAACCATGGGTCAAGTTTTTGAATTTTCAAGTACCGAATCCGTAAATTTGCGAATTGGGAATGCTGGTGCGGTCAAACTCACGGTAAATGGCAAAGAAGTTCCGCCATTAGGTGCAGATGGTGAAGTAGTTAATGTCAGTTATGGGGTAAATTCGTAACCATGCCGAAGACCGTAGCCCTCATCACTATGGGCTGCGCTCGTAACGATGTGGACTCAGAAGAACTTGCCGGTCGTTTAGCGGCCGAT
>JALQWD010000157.1 GCA_023260175.1 Candidatus Nanopelagicaceae bacterium
GGCAGTAGATGCAATCCCAGATGTCGTAGAAGCAATTACGGAGTTGGATAAAAAGGGCGCAGTTTATTCAGTTGATTCTGATAAGTACTTTGAAGTCCATAAAGATTTGGATTTCGGAAGTGAATCCCATCTTCCGGAGTCAGAGATGCTTAAGATTTTCGCCGAACGTGGTGGAGATCCGCAGCGTTCAGGTAAGAGAGATCCATTAGATGCCCTTCTATGGTTAGCGCATAGAGAGGGAGAACCTACCTGGCCATCTATTTATGGAGAAGGCAGGCCAGGATGGCATATCGAATGCGCAGCAATCGCTCTTAAATACGCAGAGCCTATGGATGATTACGTTATTGATATTCAAGGTGGCGGTACGGATTTGATATTCCCGCATCACGAGATGTCGGCATCGCAAGTCAAAGTTCTTAAGGAGAAGGAATTCGCAAGAGCCTACGTACATGCAGCCCTAATCGGATTAGATGGCGAAAAGATGAGTAAATCTAAAGGAAATCTAGTTTTCGTTTCAAAACTAATAGCAGACGGTGTTGATCCCATGGCGATTCGTTGGGCTCTACTAAAACGCCCATACTGTCAAGAATATATGTGGCTGCGAAATGAAACTGAAATTGCGCAACAGGAGATAGATGCGCTTAAAGCAAAATTGAATTCAAAAGAGATCTCTCCAACTGATGATTTGATTGCTGATATCTACAACTACTTATCGAATGATTTAAAAAGCACAGAAGCAATCTCAGCAATTAATCAATGGGTTGCAACCACCGGAACTGGTGGCGATGCCAGGTTATTAGCCGATGTGATCGATGGGTTATTGGGTATCGCCTTGACGGCGTAAGAATCGTTCAAACTCTTTGGCAATTTCGTCGCCAGTAGTCTCTTCAAAATCGGAGTCATCTTTATCTGCTTCGAGTTGCTTAACATATTCGCTTATTTCAGAATCTTCTTCGGCTAATTGAGATACCGCAATTTCCCAAGCTTTCGCAGCTTCTGGCAAGTCTCCGATTGGAATGGAGATATCGAAGAAATCAGAGAGCTCCTCGATCAGTGCAAGTGTGGCCTTTGGAGAAGGAGAACCCGCAGCATAATGTGGAAGTGCAGCCCAAATAGAGAATGCATCAATATCGCGACGTTGCGAAGCATCTTGAATCACGCCTAATATTCCGGTTGGACCTTCATATCTACTCACTTCAACACCAATTCGTTTTGCTAACTCCGGATTTGAGCTGGTGCCAGTTACGGAGATTGGGCGAGTATGTGGGGCATCAGCCAAAAGCGCACCAACCGAGACCACCAAATTTACTTCTAGATCATCGAAGAGATCTAAGAGTTGGTTTGAAAAACTCTGCCACTTAAAAGATGGTTCAGGTCCACGAACAATTACAAAGTCAAAGGGTAAGTGCGGTGTAAAGATTGCATACACATTGGTATTTGGCCATTTCAATTGACGAATTTGCGAATTGTCGATGAAGACCATTGGACGAATTTGTTGATAGTCATAGAAATCTTCAGAATTAAATTCCGCAATAAGATTCTCTTGATTTCCCCAGCAACCCATTAAATGTGTCAGCGCACCCGATGCGGCTTCCCCGGCATCGTTCCAGCCATTAAAGGCGATAATTGCAACTGGATTGCGCAACTGCGGGATATGGTGGATCTGCATAAGAAAACCTTACGGTAACCTTTTGCGCGTGGCGAGCAATTTCTTTGATGC
>JALQWD010000015.1 GCA_023260175.1 Candidatus Nanopelagicaceae bacterium
AGAAAGTTGTGCTAAACGCCGAATTTCTGATGCCGGGGGATCCAGAAGATCAAAAGATGCTTGATGTGTGCGAAGAATCAATGTGGCGCGGAATTGCAGCAGGAAAGAAGGGCGCCAAACTTTCCGATATCGGCCATGCAATCGAAGAGTATGTAAATTCTCAAGGTAGTTACGGAATATTGCGTGAATATGGTGGACATGGAATTGGCACTTCCATGCATATGGAACCGCATGTTCTAAATTATGGAAAACCTGGCCATGGACCTGATTTAGTTGAAGGTATTTGTCTTGCAATCGAACCTATGATCACCAGAGGAACACATAAGACCAAAGTCCTTAGTGACGATTGGACTGTTGTAAGCCAAGATAAATCTCGGGGCTCGCACTTTGAAAATTCATATTGCATCGCCCCCGATGGCAAGCCATTTGTTTTAACTGCGCTAGATGGAGGCAAGGCGGAACTTGCACGTTTAGGCGTAGAAATTTCAGATATTTTCGATAAGTAATAGAAAAGTTACTTAATTTCATTCAATTTGGCTCACTAAGCCTATAAATTCTCCCCATTCCCGCCTCATCCCCGCTTTTTAGGCTGGAAATTAAATTTAAAAAAGAGAGAAGAGCTAATGAAAACAAAGAAGTTTTTTGGCGCGATTGCAGTTGCTGCAACTTCAGCATTGGTACTTAGTGGAACTGCAACTTCTTATGCAGCTCCAAAGCCAGCATCGAAGGCAACTGTTGGAGCTGATTGCACAGAAGCCGCAGCCGCAAAAGGAACTACCGCGCCAGGCAAAGGCGTTGATGGCACTGACCTAACATGCATGGTTGTCACAACCGGAACTCTAAAAGGTCAAACAAAGTGGTGGTATAAAGATGTTAAGCCAATTTCTAAGCTCGAATGGGTAGCTTCTTCAGGTGTTGGTGGTGGCTATGGCACAACTGCAATTGCATTTGCTGATGCCATGAAAGCTGAAGGCATGCTTAGTGATTACACCGTTTCATACAAGTCTGGTGGTTCAGGAACTGTAGGTCTTGGCTACTTCCAAGATCAGAAGAATCGTTCAGATGTTGCATTTATTAATGGCTTTGCGATGGTCGCAGGTGTTGCATCAACAAAGTCAAAGTTAAAGCTTGGCGATAACACACAAATTTCAGGCTTGATGCGTGAATGGGAAGCAATTGTGGTTCCTGCTTCATCTAAGTACCGCACCATTAATCAACTATTAGATGACATCAAGGCAGATCCAAAGAGCATGCCAATTGCTGGTGGTTCAAAGGGAACTGTTGACCATGTATTCATGGGTCTATTAGTTGAGAAAGTTGGAGTTGAAGCAACTGCGATGAATTATGTTCCTTATGCAGGTGGCGGAGAAGTTACAACTTCTGTACTTTCAAAGCAAACTGTTGCTGGCGTTTCAGGAACCTCTGAATTTGCATCATATGTAAAGGCTGGAAAGCTACGAGTTCTTGCGCTTTCATCAGCCAAGCCACTTGCTTCAATCAAGGGTAAGACTTTGATTCAGCAGGGAATTGATATGACCTTCGGTAACTGGCGTGGTTTTGATACATCTGGCTCAATGTCGCCAGCTGATCGCCTTAACTTCGCAAAGGTTGCAGATGTTGTACGTGCAGGTAATGCATGGAAAGCAACTTTGAAGGCAAAAGATTGGACAGATCTTGAGTTCCGTGGAAATGACTTCAAGTCATTTATCACAGAGCAGACAACTTCAATCACCAAGCTACTTGTAAGCCTTGGTCTTGCTTAATTGAAAAAAATCTCTAAAGAGGCAGTGGGAGAGCTCGCATTTGCGGGCTCTCTTCTGCTGCTTGGCTTAATAGTATTAATTGATACCAAGAACATGGAAGTGCCGCCAGGATCTGGCAGCGTGGGACCTCAAGTTTTCCCAACCATTATCGGAATCTTTATTGTTTTAGTTTCATTATTTTTGGCAACTGAAGTTTTACGTGGAAACTATGGCCAACCTGAAGGTACCGAATTCGGTGAAATCAAATCAGAGACTGATTTCAAAACTTTAGGAACGGTGAGTGCATCCATTCTTACCTACCCATTCTTAATTGAACGTGCCGGTTTCGTAATCGCATCTACCGTAGTTTTCTTCGGCGTTGGATTTGCATATGGTGCTCGCAAATTAATTAAGAATTTAGCTATTGCACTAATTTTCGCCCTGGTGGTCTATTTAACTTTCACAAAGTTATTGAGCGTTGAATTGCCAGCCGGAATTTTGAAGGGGATTCTATGAACAACGTAGAGTCGCTATTACAAGGTTTTGCAAGCGCGCTAACTTTGACCAACTTAATGTTTGGTCTATTGGGTACATTTTTAGGAACTCTAGTTGGAGTTCTACCAGGTATTGGTCCGGCGCTAGCAATTGCGCTGCTGCTACCGATTACTTATTCCATTAATCCTGCATCTGCTCTGATTATGTTCGCCGCTATTTATTACGGTGCAATGTATGGCGGATCAACAACCTCAATTTTATTAAACACTCCTGGCGAATCCGGTTCAGTTATTACTGCGCTTGAAGGCCATCAGATGGCAAAACGTGGTCGCGCTGGCGCTGCACTTGCAACAGCTGCGATAGGTTCATTCGTAGCCGGAACAATTGCTACGGCGGTATTAGCTTTCGCAGCACCATCGCTGGCAAACGTGGCAATTTCAGTGACAGCCGCTGATTATTTCGCGCTGATGCTGGTTGCTTTTATGACAGTCGGATCCCTACTTGGCTCATCAATGATTCGTGGCATGGTTTCACTTTCTGTCGGTTTAGCACTTGGTTTAGTTGGTTCCGATCTTCAATCAGGCGCAGTTCGTTTAACATTCGGTAATTTGCACGCAATCGATGGCATCGAAACAGTTACGGTAATCGTTTCTATCTTTGCTCTTGGTGAAGCTTTATACATTGCAGGTCGTGCAAAGGAGAGCGGTTGGTCGCTTATCCAAATGCAAGGTAAAGCACTAATGACTCGCGAAGATTGGAAGCGATCATGGAAGCCATGGTTACGTGGCACCGGTATCGGTTTCCCTCTTGGCATCATGCCGGCAGGCGGATCAGAAGTTCCGACATTCTTAAGTTATTCAGTTGAGAAGAATTTATCTAAGAATAAAGATGAATTCGGTAAAGGTGCAATCGAAGGCGTTGCTGGTCCAGAAGCAGCAAATAATGCGAATGCTGCCGGTGCGCTAGTTCCGCTACTTGCACTTGGTCTGCCAACTTCCGCAACCGCTGCCGTTATCTTGGTTGCATTCCAAACTTACAACATTCAGACAGGTCCATTGCTATTTGCAACAAATCCAGATGTAGTTTGGACTTTAATTGCCGCGCTATTTGTGGGTAATACTTTGCTTCTTATTCTCAATCTTCCATTTGTGAAGATTTGGGTTAAGTTATTAAAGATTCCTAAACCTTATCTCTTTGCAGGTATTACAACATTTGCGCTTATGGGCGCATATGTTGCTAATAATGCGATCTTTGATTTATGGATTGCCCTTGGCGTTGCAGTGGTTGGTTATTTCTTCCGTCGATTTGGTGTGCCAATTACGCCACTAATTATCGGTTTGATTCTTGGACCAATGGCTGAACTTCAGATGCGACGTGCACTGCAAATTAGCGGTGGTGATCCTGCTGCGCTCTTTGCAACACCGCTTTCTAAAGTGCTTTACGCAGTGCTTGCGATAGTGGTTTTTGCGCCATTTGTATGGCGTGCGATCAAAAAACGCAGTATTAAGTACCCGAAACAGAGTTAATTAATGGCAGTTGAAGTTTGGGCTAGACGATTATTAATTAGCTCTACCTTCACGCAAGCCACGATGTATGTCGTGCGCCCGTTTATCACTTATCGAGCGATCGAAATAGATGCGGGCGCAACGGCAATCGGTTTAATTGGTGCAATCTATGCGCTCTTTCCTGTTTTACTTGCACTTAAATTTGGAAGCTGGGTTGGAAAATATGGCGAAGGCAAGTTCTTAGTAGTCGGCACCTTTTCGTTAATTGCTTCTTGTACCTCTTTGGTATTCACAAATAGCGTTCCAACTTTGGCGATGGCAACTGCCTTTGCTGGCCTTTCGCATCTGGCATTAATGGTTGGCGGTCAAACCATGGTTGCCTTACGTGCACCAAAATCGGATTACAACAGATTGTTTGGTTACTACACTTTTAGCGCTTCGCTTGGGCATACCTTTGGTCCGGTGATTGCTGGTCTACTAGCTGGATCACTTGCAAACGGAATGCCTAAACATTCGAACTATGCTTTCTTCTTTGCAATTGCGCTATCAACTATTGCGCTGATTCCTACTTTTAAGTGGCGCAATAGCGCTCCGACAGTTAAAGCTGCGGAAGAGCAGAGCAATACTTGGGCAGCTGCAAAATCTATGTTGTCACGTAAAGAGATTTCGCTAGCAGTATTTATCTCAATGGCAATCTCTTCTACTTTAGATTTATTAGTTATCTTCTTGCCATTACTAGGTAAAGAGCGCGCGATTGATCCAGCGCTAATTGGATTAATTATCTCTTTACGAGCAGTTGGTTCTATGGGTTCTCGTTTAATTTTAGGAAAAGTTAGCCAGCACATAAGCGATAAGACTTTGCTTTTATCTACAACCACAGTTTCAATGCTCGCTTGCGTTGGAATGGTTTATACAGATAACGCCGCAATCCTCGGAGCTCTCGTCTTTATCGCCGGTTTCTCATCAGGATTTGGCCAACCACTCACGATGGCGCTGATTTCTCTGCGCACCAAGGCAGATGAACGAGCACTTGCAGTATCTGCCAGATTGACCGGCAATCGCTTGGGCCAATTTGTCCTTCCGGTAGCTGCTGGATTTCTAGCGAATGGAGCCGGAGTTGGGGCGGTTTTCTGGTCGATGGCCGCCCTTTTAGGCGCCAGCTTGGTCGCATCTGCGGCGGAATGACCTCGATTTGCCCCGATTTGTTCATATCCACGAGCGTAAATAGAATTACTCTTCGCGCCTCAAAGCGGGGCGGTTCGATTTAGGGACAGGCAGGGGACTTGGCTAAAGAGGGTAGCGCCATCGAAATGGAAGGCGTTGTTGCTGAAGCTTTGCCTAATGCAATGTTCCGAGTTGAATTATCAAACGGACATAAAGTTCTTGCGCACATCAGTGGCAAGATGCGAAAAAATTATATTCGCATTCTTCCTGCAGACCGTGTGATTGTTGAAATGAGTCCGTACGACCTAACAAAAGGTCGAATTATTTATCGTTATAAATAATTAAGAATTATTTATTTCGAGAAATAAGAAGGAGAACAAATGAAGGTGCAACCAAGCGTTAAGAAGATCTGCGATAAGTGCAAGGTCATTCGACGCAAAGGACGCGTTATGGTCATTTGCGAAAACCTTCGCCATAAGCAGCGCCAAGGTTAATTAAATAAATAAAAGTAAATAACGCGAAAAAAAGTACGCGTGATGCGACTTATTAGTTAGATGCAAATCTAATTAGTAAGACCTCTGGTCCGATAGGCCGGAGATAATGTTGAGAAACATTATGAGCATCGCGGAGGACCTATCGGAAACTTAAAGGAATATAGATGGCACGTCTTGTCGGTGTTGATCTTCCACGCGAAAAGCGTTTAGAGATCGCACTTACTTATATCTTTGGAATGGGTTTAACGGCGCACCGAAGAAGGACGATAAAAAGAAAGGCGCGGAAGTCGAGGAG
>JALQWD010000018.1 GCA_023260175.1 Candidatus Nanopelagicaceae bacterium
TGCGATGATGTTAGGTGCTGGTTGGCCGCTAATGCTTGGTGGCATCTTGCCTTACTTGGATCGTGCGGGGTATTCAAACCCTAGATTCCACGAACCAGGTGTTGCATCCGTGCCGCAATAGTCTGCGCATTAATTCCTAAATCATTAAGAATCTCATCGCGCTTTGAGTGTTCGATAAATTCAAGCGGGATACCAATTGATTCGGCGTGTAGACCTGCTTCGGCAAGTGATGAAGCGATGCCACCATGCTTGATGCCATCTTCGATTACAACAACATTTACATAGCTATTGGCTAATTCAACTAGCTCTGGGCTAATTGGTTTGATCCAACGTGGATCTACAACGGTTGCGCCAACTAACTTTGCCGCATCAACTGCAAGTTTGGCCATGGCGCCAACAGAGATAATTAAAAGATTCTTATCGCTACCTTCAAGCAAGAAATCAATTCCGTTTTCGCGGCGAATCGCAGGAACGCTTTCGATAACTTCACCTTTAGGGAAACGAATGACTGTTGGCGCATCCGTTACCTTTACCGCTTCGCGAAGTTCTTCGCGCAGAGTGTGCGAATCACGAGGCGCTGCCATCTGAAGCGTTGGCACGATTCCGGCTAAGGCCATATCCCAAATACCGTGGTGGCTAGCTCCGTCATCGCCAGTAATACCTGCGCGATCTAAAACTAAAGTAACTCCAGCTTTATGCATTGCAATATCTAGAAGCAGCTGATCAAAAGCTCGATTTAAGAATGTTGAATAGACCGCTACAACTGGATGCATTCCGGCATATGCAAGGCCCGCAGCGCTTGTTAACGCGTGCTGCTCAGCAATTCCCACATCGATGGTGCGCTCAGGGAAATTTGCTTGGAATTTATTTAATCCAGTTGGACCCATCATTGCTGCGGTAATTGCCACAATCTTTGAATTCTCTTTGCCGATCTCAACTAACTCATCGCCAAATACTTTGGTCCATGATGTGCCGCCTGATTTAACTGGCATACCGGTTTCAGGGTTAACCACGCCAACAGCGTGGAAACGCTCTGCCTCATCTTCAAGAGCTGGCTGATAGCCACGACCCTTTTCGGTAATGCAATGAATAATTACTGGCCCGCCAAAACCTTTTGCGCGCTTTAGCGCCTCTTCTAACTCTTCGATGTTATGGCCATCAATAGGTCCGTAATATTTCAAACCTAAATCTTCAAACATTCCTTGCGGTGCGATGAAGTCTTTAATGCCCTTCTTCATGCCATGTACTGCGCTGTAAAGCGGATCTCCGACAACTGGAGTGGCTTTGATAACTGCTTTACCGAAATCTAAGAACTTCTCATAACCCTTGGTCAGGCGAAGAGTTGAAAGGTGTGAAGCCAAGCCGCCGATGGTTGGTGAATAAGAACGCGCATTGTCATTTACAACAATTACTAGTTGGCGATTCTTATCTGCCGCAATGTTATTTAGCGCCTCCCAAGACATTCCGCCGGTAAGTGCGCCATCGCCAACTACTGCAACAACGGTGCGATCTTTCTGGCCGCTTAATTCAAAACCCTTTGAGATGCCATCTGCCCAAGATAAACAGGTTGAGGCATGCGAATTTTCGATTACATCGTGGCTAGATTCTTTACGTGATGGATAACCAGATAGACCACCGCGCTGACGTAGCTTGTCGAATTCTTTTGCGCGGCCAGTCAGAATCTTATGTACATAAGATTGATGGCCAGTATCAAAGAGAATGACATCTTTTGGAGATTCAAAGACGCGATGTAGCGCGATTGTTAATTCAACAACGCCAAGGTTTGGACCTAAATGGCCGCCGCTCTTTGAAACCTTTTCGATTAGAAAGTCACGAATTTCCTGCGCCAAAGAATCTAGCTGCTCGTTAGATAGCGCAGCTAGATCTCGTGGTGAGTTAATACGTTCGATCACGCCTTAATGATACTTGTGATTAAACCAACGAACGCAATACGTACTGCATGATGCCGCCGTGACGGTAGTAATCCGCCTCGCCTGGGGTATCAATACGTACCTTGGCAGTGAATGTCTTATCCCCTGCCATGACCTGTACAGTCTTAGGAATTGCGCCATTATTTAATTCAGTAACGCCGATGATTTCGAATGTTTCATCGCCCTTGATTCCTAGTGTCTGTGCATTCTGACCATCAACAAATTGCAGTGGCAATACGCCCATACCAATTAAGTTAGAACGGTGAATACGTTCGAATGATTCTGCGATAACAGCG
>JALQWD010000019.1 GCA_023260175.1 Candidatus Nanopelagicaceae bacterium
CGACGAAGACATCAAAATCTTCCGTGACCGCTTCAACATCCCGATCCCCGACAGCGAGCTGCCCAAGCTGCCCTTCTACAAGCCGGCCGACGACACGCCGGAGATGCAGTACTTGCACGAGCGGCGCAAAGCGCTGGGCGGCTACCTGCCGCACCGCCGCACCAAGGCCGACGAGAGCTTCACCGTGCCCTCGCTGGAGACCTTCAAGGCTGTGCTCGAGCCCACTGCCGAAGGCCGCGAGATCTCGACCACCCAGGCCTATGTGCGTTTCCTGACGCAGCTGCTGCGCGACCAGGCCCTGGGCCCGCGCGTGGTGCCCATCCTGGTTGACGAGGGCATCAACCATGTTGGTATCAAGCGCATCATCGAATTGGAATCTGCAATGGCAAATCTCTCTATCGAAGTTGCTAAGTTGCGCATCGAAGTAGATGAATTACTGCGAAAAGATTCCGAAGTAATTATTTATAAAGAAGAAAATTAGTTTTACTCTTCCAGCCGGAAAGTAAATTTCCAGCCGGAATACCTAGAATCGATTCAGAGATAGTTGCGTAGACATCTCGGAAATCTGAAGTTATCGGCAAGTCATCTTTAACTAGATTTTTTAATGAAGGTTGATCTCCATAGAAGCCACCTTTAACTTTATCTCCGATAATAAATACCGGACCACTAGTGCCGTGATCAGTTCCTTGCGATGCATTTGCCACAACACGTCGGCCAAATTCACTGTAAATCATCACGGTAACATCTTGGCCGTAGCTTGAAGTTTTAACTTGTTTCATGAATTTACTTACTGCCGCAGAAACCGTGCCTAGTAATACCGATTGAGCACCTTTTTCATTTGAATGGGTATCAAAACCTCCAAGAGAAGCAGACCAAACTTTTGTAGGTGCACCTACTGCAATTAACTTGGCGATAATTTCAAGCTGCTGCGCTAACGCTGTATCTCCTCCTGCATTTCCACCATCAATAGTTGGTAGATCTGGAATAACAGGTGCGGGTTGTTTCAAGACCGGCGTGATATCACCTGAAAGATTAATCAGATTTCTAACAGAAGTTGCAGCTAGCGCAGTTAATTTAGAATCCGTAGAACTTGGCTTGGAGACCAGTTCAATGGCTTTACTTAACTTAGCGTTTGGCAAACGCAGCCCACCAAGCGGCAAGGCTGAACCTACATACTTTTTACCAACCATTAACGGTGGCAAAACCGAGCCAATATTGATCACTCGAAGTGGGTCATAGCTCTGAGTATCTAAATAACGACCAATCCAGCCGCTCTTTATATGTTCGGTAGGGCTACCGGTCTGCCAAATTGCCATTGAAGAAAAATGTGATCGATCGAATTTTGGATAACCAACTCCGCGAACAATTGCAACCTTCTGCTGATCCCAAAGAGATTTAATTCCAGTCATTTCACCATTTAGAAATAGGTCGTCACCAAGTGGAAGTACGTCGCCTTCCGTATATGCAATCCCTGGTCGTAAGTCTTGATAAATCGGATCATTAACAGGCACCACAGTATTTAGACCATCATTGCCACCATACAAAGTAATCAGAACCAAAATTGGAGTTCCAGGTTGCATTGGCCTAATTGCAGCTTGAGCAACAATTTCTTCTATTGAAAGCAATGGTGCGCTTAAACCAACCGCTGCTGTTAGTTTTAAGAAATGTCGTCTTGAAAGCGTATCCATCAGACACTCACCAAATATTCAGGCGCACATAGTGCAGTTATTAATGCGAGTTCAGGACTTTGACGATTAGCAATTAGTGCGCTCTTGGTTCGATTGCTCCATTCACCAA
Source organism: Candidatus Nanopelagicaceae bacterium (assembly GCA_023260175.1). The sequence continues at coordinate 1,798 of JALQWD010000019.1, forward strand.
CACCTAAAATATCCGCAAGTACCAAATGGCGATTAGCGATTCGAGCGCTACGCAATTGCGTCAAATCTGCAGACTTAACTATTAACTGGGCCAGTTCTATGCGATATTGCGCATTTGCAGCAGTTAACCAAATTTCACCTGATTGCCATCCACCAACATTTGGCGGATAAAAAGGTTTCTGCGCAATTTTCTCTAAGAAGTTCAAAAGAATTTCAGGTTTTGCAATTGTGCTTGGCGTGACATTTAGTGATCTGCAAGCAGAGATAAACCATTCCAAAGGTGGTTTGACGTAAGCATTTGATTCGGATTTCATTTCAGAATGTGTTGCCACGGCTTTAATTGCCGGCAGTATTTCTCTGTCTCTAAAAGCCGTAGCTACAACATCATCCGGAAGCACTTTTTGGTCACTTACAAATCTAAACCAAAGTCTTTCGGCAATAAACTTTGAACAATCATCTCTTTCTACCAAAAAATCAGTGAGAGATAGCGCATCAAAAGAAGCGGTTTTACCCAAGATGCTTAGAACTCCGTTGTCATGGCGATTCTTGTTAAAAGTTACTTCACCACTCTCACGGTTTAGAGAGTAACCTGTTAAAGCACGAGCGACCTCTTTTATGTCACTCTCTGAATATCGATTAACACCCAACGTAAATAGCTCCATTAATTCGCGAGCCAAATTTTCATTGGGAGCTTTTACGGTATTCGAATTGTTATCTAACCAATATTGCAGCGCGCCATCCATAACCATTTTACGTGCAAATAATTTGAAATTTCCCAAGCCCAATTCTCGAAATATTTGATTTTGCAGAAGCATCGCGTTGGCATAATCAACCTTCTGCATTGAGGTTGCCCAATGTCCATGCCAGAACCAAACCATTCTTTCGGTGAAGGAAAAATTAGTTGTCGCCATCTGATCAACCCACCAGATAACTAATTGATTGCGCTGTTCGCGCATTTTAAGATTCCATTCAGCGCGCGCAATACCTGATTCTGGGCGTGATCCTAAAGTTTCAAATTTCAATTTAGTTGCATCTGTTTGGCCAGCAGAACCTAGTATTTTCGCGAGAGTCGTTTCAGAGCCTTCGTTTAAAGCAGCTGCGAACTCACCTGGTTTCGGACCAAATCCGAAGCGATGAAAATATCTAGCAATCAATGCGCGTTCGGAAATCACCTAGTTAGTTAACCAAAAACGTAGGGGGGATATAAGGTATATTCATGAATTCAAAGGAAATTCTTAAAGAAGAAATCATCAATAAGGCAGTTGTCCACGGCAAAGTTATTCTTTCTAGTGGC
>JALQWD010000177.1 GCA_023260175.1 Candidatus Nanopelagicaceae bacterium
CAGACGATGCAAAACTTTGGGCGCGTTTTAAGACCGCGCAAGATGCATTCTTTGCAGCGAAGAACGCAGATCTAGAAAAACGTGAAGGCACAATGGTCGAAAACCTTGCAAAGCGCGAGGCGCTACTGCCTAAGATTGAAGCTATCTTGCCAATTACTGATCTTGATAAAGCGCGCAAGGAATTCCGCGATTTGATGGGCGAATGGAGCAAGATTGGTCTTACCGACCGCACCAAGCGCGCAGCACTTGATGCACGTGTAGATAAAGTCTCTGAAGCAATCAAAGAGGCAGAAGCCGAGAAGTGGCGTCGTAGCGATCCTGCTGCAAAGGCACGTGCCAACGATGTGGTCGAACAATTAACCAAGGCAATTGCCGCTTATGAAGATGCAGCAACTAAAGCTGCAGCTGCAGGAAATACCAAGAAGGCTGCGGAAGCAAAAGCTGCTGCTGAAGCACGTAAGTCTTGGCTATCTGAAGCTCAAAAGGGTTTAGCTGAATTCAATTAGTTAAAATTAGTTGTTGGTGATTCGATAAACATCGTAAACACCTTCAACTTGGCGTACCGCGCCTAATACAGAATCTAAATGGGTCGCATCTGCCATTTCAAAGGTAAATCTTGAAACTGCGATGCGATCTTTTGATGTGCTCACTTCAGCGTTCAAAATATTTACCTGTGCATCAGATAGCGCTCGAGTGACATCAGAGAGCAGTCTTGCTCTATCGAGCGCCTCTACTTGAATCTTCACTAAGAAGATCGACTTAGCGCCCTGTAACCATTTAACCGCTACAACTCGATCGCCTTGGTGCTTCTGCAGATCCTCTGCGTTGACGCAATCGGTGCGGTGAACACTGACACCATTTCCGCGAGTAACAAATCCCATGATTGCATCCCCAGGAACTGGAGTGCAGCATCGTGCAAGTTTTACAACAACATCATCTATGCCTTCCACTTCAATAGCGCTTGAAGTGCGGCGCGCAATTGATTCGTTAGATGGCAGGTCCATTGTTGGCTCTGGATGTGAATCTTCAACACCAAGCAATATTTGCAATTTGTCGATTACGGCTGCAGCAGAGATGTGGCCATCGCCAACTGCTGCATAAAGAGAATCAATATCTGGGTAGCGCAGATCGTGCGAGAGTTCTAGCAACGATTGACCTGCGAAGATTTTCTGCAGCGGCAGACCAGCTTTACGCATCTGACGAGCGATTGATTCTCGCCCCGCTTCGATAGCCTCTTCCCTACGTTCGCGAGTAAACCAAGCTTTAATCTTATTTCGAGCTCGAGGACTTGCAACGAAACTGAGCCAATCGCGACTTGGACCAGCTTGCGGATTCTTATTAGTTACAACTTCAATTACATCGCCGTTATTTAGCTTGGTCTCAAGTGGCACCAAGCGACCATTTACTTTGGCTCCGACAGTTTTATTTCCGATCTCTGTATGTACTGTGTAAGCAAAATCCACTGGTGTGGAACCGCCAGGCAGAGCAACTACTTTGCCCTTTGGCGTAAATACATAAACTTCTGGCGAACCTAAATCAAAACGAAGCGCATCGAGAAATTCCGAAGGATCCTGAGTCTCTTGCTGCCAAGCATGTAGCTGTTGCAACCAGAGCATCTCTGGGGTCTCAGCGCTCTTATCGCCCTTCTTATATTTCCAGTGCGCTGCGATACCAAACTCTGCACGAGCATGCATCTCATGTGTGCGAATCTGGATTTCAAGCGCTTTGCCGTTTGGACCAATCACAGTTGTATGTAATGACTGATAAAGATTGAACTTTGGCATTGCTATGTAATCTTTAAATCGACCCGGTACCGGACTCCAACGTGCATGGATCGAACCTAATACCGCGTAACAATCTCTGACGTTCTCTACAAGCACGCGAACGCCAACTAAATCGTAAATCTCGTTGAACTCACGTCCTCGGACCACCATCTTTTGATAGACGCTGAAATAGTGTTTCTGGCGACCGGTTACCTGAGCATCTACGCCATCACGTTTCAAATCTTCTGTAAGAGTTGCAACGACTTCTTCGGTCATCTTCTCGCGCATTGGATCTCGATCAGCAACTAGTCGCGCGATCTCTTCATATTTCTTTGGTTCTAAAACTTTAAATGAGAGATCTTCTAATTCCCACTTAACGGCATTCATACCCAGGCGATGAGCCAAAGGTGCGTAAATATCGATAGTTTCGCGAGCTTTGCGTTGCGCAGATTCGGTAGCAACGAATTCCCAGGTACGTGCATTATGCAAACGATCCGCAAGCTTTACTACCAAGACGCGAATATCGCGAGACATTGCAATTACCATTTTGCGAACTGTTTCGGCTTCGGCGGTTTCGCCATAAGTTAATTTATCTAGCTTGGTGACGCCATCTACTAATCCAGCTACCTCATCACCAAAATCGCTCTTTAATTGCGTAAGGTTGTATGGAGTATCTTCAACCGTGTCGTGTAAGAGTGCGGCGATAATGGTTGCACGATCCATGCCTAATTCGGCAAGAATTCCAGCGACCGCAACTGGATGAGTTATGTAAGGCTCGCCAGATTTTCTTAACTGGCCTTCATGCGCTTTCGTAGCAGTTTCGAAGGCTCGTTGAATATCATCAACATTTACTGCTGGATGATGAAGACGGACCTCTGCTATTACCGGCGCTATTAATTTAGCGAGGTCCGACATCTTTAATTACTTGCGACGATTCTTGCGCTTTGGTTGATTGCGAGGGCCACGTTCAACTGATTTTGCAGCTACTTCAGTGTTCGCATCCGCAGGAGCTGCACCATTACGCGCTGCTACTCGCTTTGCTAGCGCCTGCATTGCAGGTTCGCGCTCACGAAGTGTAGCCAGAATCGGCGGTGCAATAAATACAGATGAATATGTACCTGCAGCTAAACCAATGAAGAGCGCAAGTGAAAGATCCTTAAGGGTGCCTGCACCAAGTAGACCAGCTCCCACGAAGAGAATTGATCCAACCGGGAGCAGTGCAATTAGTGATGTGTTCATAGAGCGAATCAGAGTTTGGTTTACGCCCAAGTTTGCAGCTTCAGAGAAAGTGCTCTTACCGGTAGCTGTGATCGAACGAGTGTTTTCACGAATCTTGTCGAAAACCACAACGGTGTCATATAGCGAGTAACCCAGAATCGTTAGGAATCCGATGACAGTAGCTGGAGTAACATCGAAACCAACTAGTGCGTAGATACCAACTGTAATAAATACGTCGTGAATTACTGCGATGATTGCAGAAATTGCCATCTTTGGCTCGAAGGCCATAGCAAGATATAGAAGAACTACAACGATGAAACCGATTAGACCATATAGAGCTTTACGGGTAATTTCCTTACCCCATGAAGGTCCGATGATCTGGGTATCAATTGAATCAACTGCTACGGAATATTTTGCAGCGAGAGCATCCTGCAAAGCAATTGATTGTGAACCATCAAGAGAACCAGTTTGAACTCTGACCTTGTCAGTGCCGATGCTCTGCACAATTGGTTCGCCAGGAATTCCTGCTTCAGCCAATGCTTCAAGCGCTGGATTTAAATCTGCACCAGCTTTTGTGATTGTGTAAGAAGCTCCACCTTTGAATTCAATACCAAGGTGTAGACCTTGAAGTGTTAGCGCGCCAAAAGAGAGAATGATCAAGAGACCAGAGAATGCATACCAACGCTTTCTCTTACCAATGATGTCAATTGAAGTTTCGCCGCTATAAAGACGGCCACCTAGACCAGATAACTTAGACATTCTCTTACGCCTCCAATCCAAGGCTCTTGCGAGATAAACCAGTTATCGCGCTTCCTGAGTTATAAAACTTTGAACGACCGACCAATGACATCAGTGGCTTTGTAAAGAAGAAGACCACCAGCAAGTCAATAAATGTTGCGAGTCCCAATGTAAATGCAAATCCCTTAACGCCACCGACTGCGAAGAAGTAAAGCAGTGCAGCTGCGATGATTGAAACAAAGTCCGCAACCAAGATAGTGCGACGTGCGCGAACCCATCCAGATTCAACAGCGGAACGTAGCGAACGACCTTCACGAACTTCATCGCGAATACGTTCGAAGTAAACGATAAACGAGTCAGCGGTGATACCAATCGAAACGATGGCACCTGCAATACCAGCCAAAGTCAATGTAAATCCAATGGTCTTGCCTAGTAGTAAGAATGTTGTGTATGTAATAGCACCTGCCATTACAAGAGATCCTGCTGAAACTAAACCTAAACCTCTGTAGAAGAGGAATATGTAAAGAATAACTAGAAGAAGACCAAGTCCACCCGCTAACAAACCAGCCTTTAGCTGCTCTGCGCCAAGTGTTGGCGATACTTGCTGAACTTCGCCGCGATCAAACGCTAGAGGCAACGCGCCGTACTTTAGTACGTTCGCTAAATCATTTGCTTCTTGCTGGGTGAACGCACCAGTAATTTGTGCGTTACCTGAAGGAATAGCTTCATTGATACGTGGAGCTGAAACCACCAAACCATCAAGAACGATTGCAACCTGGTTCTGCGGAGAAGCTAAACCAGTTACGCGCTTTGTAATTTCTCCGAAAGCTTTTGTACCTTCGTTATCAAATGTAAGAAGTACAGTCCAGACATTTCCTGCTTGAGTATCTAGCCCAGCTGATGCCTTAGAAACTTGACGTCCAACAACTTCTGCAGGTCCCAGGATGTACTTAGTTGCGGAGTTACGAGCACAAGTAACAATTGTTTGCTCTGGTGTATCTCCACCTAAATTCTGACGTGCTGCATTTGTAGAGCAATCGATTGCAGCGAATGCAGCATTTACCTCTGCGCTAACTCCTGCAACTGGTGTAGATGCACCAGCGCCTGATGCTGCTCCTGAAGTTGATTCAGCGAGTACTTGGCGGAAGCGAAGTTCGGCGGTATTACCAACTAACTCAACAATACGTCGGCCAGTATCACCTGGAACAGAGATAATGATCTGACGATTAGAGCCACTACCCTGCGCCGCAACTTCTGACTCTGCAACGCCAAGTGAGTTAACGCGGCTACGAATAATTGAAACAGCTTGATCGATAGCTTCGCTAGTTACCTTGCCAGATGTACCTTCGGATATACGTGGCTGAAGCGTCACGCTTGTGCCGCCGCGTAGATCAAGACCCAAATTGATTGAGGTCGCCTTGGTAACAATTGCTGAACCGATTCCGATAATCAGAACGAACACCATAATAAGTAGCGTTCTGAGTGGGCGCTGCCCCTTTGGTCCCTGTGTATTAGTAGACATAGGGCGAGAGTTTAGGCGCTAGGAGTCGGTACTGTCGAAAAGGCTCCAACCTTGAGGCGATTTGTGGCCCAAATGACTAAAGCCTGCAGGTGTAGCAATTCGACCACGCGCTGTTCGAGCCATTAAACCTGTACGAACTAAGAATGGCTCGGCAACTGATTCGACTGTCTCAGTTTCTTCTCCTACTGCAATCGCCAGAGTTGAGAGACCGACTGGACCTCCATTGAATCTTTCGACGAGCGCCTGCAGTACAGATCTATCTAGGCGGTCTAGCCCCAGTAGATCAACTTCATACATCTCTAGAGCTGCCTGCGTTGTTTTTAAATCAACCTTTGAAGCATCTTTTACTAAGGCATAGTCGCGAACTCGTCTTAATAATCTGTTAGCGATACGCGGCGTACCACGCGAACGCCCAGCGATTTCAGTAGTCGCCTCTTTATCTATAGAGATATCTAGCAATTTTGCAGAACGTTCAATAATTTTGGCGAGTTCTTCGCTTTCGTAAAACTCCATGTGCGCCGTAAATCCAAAACGATCACGCAATGGCGGTGGCAATAAACCCGCGCGAGTAGTTGCGCCAACTAAAGTGAATTTTGGGAGATCAAGAGGAATCGCAGTTGCGCCGGGGCCTTTACCAACAACGACATCCACACGGAAATCTTCCATCGCTAAATAGAGAAGTTCTTCTGCTGGCCTTGTTAAACGATGGATTTCATCTAGAAAGAGAATCTCTCCTTCAGTAAGTGATGAGAGGATCGCCGCTAAATCTCCTGCATGTGTAATTGCAGGGCCACTTGTAATACGAATTGGTGCATTAAGTTCTTCAGCCAAAATAAACGCCAGGGTTGTTTTACCCAAACCCGGCGGACCAGATAAAAGCATGTGATCAGCTGCTACTCCGCGACTCTTTGCAGATTGCAGCAGTACGCTGATTTGATCGCGCACACGTTGCTGTCCAACAAATTCAGTTAGCGATTTAGGACGGAGCGCATGTTCGGATGCGCTCTCTTCATTTCCAGCACTCGGCGAAACTATGCGATCGCTCATTTACCCAAACCCTTTTGAGTATTTGCGTGAGAAAGCGCCAGTTTAAGTAAATCCGTTGGTGACATTGCGCCAAGTTCTTTGCTATCACGATTTGCAGCAATTTCATTTACTGCACTTTCAGCCTGCTTTCTTGCAAAACCTAAACCAGTAAGCGCATCAATTAATTGATCCCGCCAAGAGAAACCAGTGCTCTTGCTTGCCGGATGAGTGAAATCCATCTTCCCGTCGAGCTCTAGAATCAAACGTTGCGCGCCCTTTTTGCCAATGCCTTGAACTGCGGCGATAGCTGCTTCATCTTTACTATTTACGGCATGGGCTAATTCATCAGAGGACATAGCCGCAGTAATCGCTAGCGCAACCTTTGGACCAATTCCGGAAACTGTTTGAACTAATTCGAATAATTCTCGTTCGTCATTATCTACGAAGCCGTAGAGCGTCATTGAATCTTCTCGTACAACCATTGAAGTGTAGATTTGAAAATCGCGGCCCAGACTTAAATTGGCTGATGTTTTTGCGGTGATATGCACTAAATAGCCCACACCGTTTACATCTAAAACTGCCTGATCCAGCTTAAGCGCTCTAACCGTTCCGAAGAGAGTTGCAATCATGCGTTACCTCGAAGCGCGATTAAGCGCTTCTTCTCTTTTACGACAGCTTGCGCAACTCGGTCGTTACCGCTACCTCTCCAAACATGACAAATCGCAAGCGCCAGCGCATCAGTTGCATCGACAGGTTTTGGAATAGTTTCCAATTTCAATATTCGTTGCACCATCTGTGCTACTTGATCTTTTTTGGCACGGCCACTTCCAGTAACTGCTGCTTTAACTTCTGAAGGCGTGTGCATTACAACTTTGATATCAGATTGCGCTGCCGCTAGTAGAGCGACTCCAGCGACCTGCGCGGTGCCCATTACAGTTCTTAGATTCTGTTGTGAAAAAACTCGTTCGATTGCAATTACATCTGGCTGATGCAGAAGTATCCATTCTCGGATTTGTGCATCTATAGTCATTAATCGCTGCTCGATTGCATCTTCAGCAGAACTCTTGAGCACGCCGACCCCAACCAAGCTCATGGTTTTAGATTCGATAACGCCAATGCCGCATCGGGTCAGACCCGGGTCGATTGCAAGCACAAGCATAATGAAAGCCTAAATTAAAGGCTCACAATTTGGTTAGAGGCTCGCTGCCTTTTCCATGACTTCATCTGAAACATCGAAATTTCCGTAGACATTCTGAACTTCATCCGATTCTTCAATGGCATCAATCAAATCGAATAACTTCTTTGCAACTTCCGGATCTGTTACCGGAATCGACATGGATGGTAGGAATGATGAATCAGCAGAGTCGTAATCGATATTTGCATTCTGCAGCGCAGTACGAACTGCTACCAAATCAGATGCTTCAGAGATGATTTCAAAGGTTTCACCCAAATCTTTAATCTCTTCTGCCCCAGCTTCAAGAGTAGCCTCCATCAGTGAATCCTCAGTAGCGCCACTGCTCTTTGGAACTACGACAACGCCCTTGCGATTGAAGAGATAAGCAACTGAACCTGGATCTGCCATGTTTCCGCCGTTGCGGGTTACTGCAACACGTACTTCAGATGCCGCGCGATTGCGATTGTCAGTTAAACATTCGATCATGATTGCAACGCCAGCAGGGCCGTAGCCTTCATACATAATAGTTTCATAAGTTGCAGCGCCATCTTCTAAGCCAGCTCCACGTTTTACAGCACGATCAATATTGTCGTTTGGTACAGAAGTTTTCTTAGCCTTCTGGATCGCATCATAAAGAGCAGGATTGCCAGCAACATCAGCACCACCATTGCGCGCTGCCACTTCGATAGCCTTTGTTAATTTGGCAAAACTCTTTGCACGACGTGCATCAATGATTGCCTTCTTATGTTTGGTCGTCGCCCATTTGGAATGGCCTGACATTTTTAACACCTACCCTTAAATATTGAGTGGAATCTTACTTATTCTTACAGATCTCTTCAACGAAGTAGCGATGTACAGCGTGATTGTCGGTCAATTCTGGATGGAATGATGTTGCCAAAATACTGCCCTGCTTTACCGCCACTGGATGGCCATGTGAAGATGCGAGCACTTCCACGTTGTTTGAGACCTCTTCGACCCAAGGTGCTCGGATAAAGACTCCATTTAATTTTCCAATGCCAGCAAATTCAATTTCGCCTTCAAAGGAATCAACTTGGCGGCCAAAAGCATTACGACGCGCAGTAATCTCTAGACCACCGAAAGTCTCTTGACCCTCTGCCCCATCCATAATTTTATTTGCTAGAAGTATTAATCCTGCGCAAGAACCATAAACAGGCAAACCACCAGAAATCTTTGATTTCAATAAATCAAATACACCAAAGATGCGAGCTAATTTAGCGATAGTAGTTGATTCTCCTCCAGGGAGAACTAATGCATCAATGGAGTCAATTTCGTCAGCAGTTTTCACTGCGATTGCTTCAACGCCAATCGCGCTTAAGGCTGCAATGTGTTCGCGAAAATCACCTTGAAGCGCAAGTACGCCAACGCGCATTTACCAGCCGCGTTCTGCCAATCGATGTGGAACTGGAATATCCGCCACATTGATTCCCACCATTGCATCTCCCAATCCGCGAGATACATCAGCAACAATCTTTGCATCGTTATAAAAAGTAGTTGCTTTTACGCAAGCAGATGCGCGTTGTGCTGGATTTCCAGACTTGAAAATTCCAGAACCAATAAAGACTCCATCTGCGCCTAATTGCATCATCAAGGATGCATCGGCTGGAGTTGCAATACCTCCAGCAGTAAATAGCACTACCGGAAGTTTTCCTGACGATGCAACTTCTTTTACTAATTCATAAGGCGCAGCTAACTCTTTAGCTGCCACAAATAATTCATCTTCGCGCATAGAAGTAAGGCGGCGAATTTCTGCGCCAATTGTGCGCATATGAGTTACCGCATTTGAAACATCACCGGTACCAGCTTCGCCCTTGGAGCGAATCATCGCAGCGCCTTCATTGATACGACGAAGCGCTTCTCCGAGATTGGTTGCGCCACAAACAAAAGGAACTTTAAATGCCCACTTATCAATATGATTTGCGTAATCAGCTGGAGTTAATACTTCTGATTCATCAATGTAATCAACGCCGAGCGATTCAAGTATTTGTGCTTCTGCGAAATGACCAATACGTGCTTTCGCCATAACTGGGATTGATCTCTTTGGTTTTTGCATCTGACCAAGTGCCGGGTAGATCGAGCACGATCACCTCATCGCCACGCTGCACATGATGCTTCACACATGCTGCTCCAATCCCACTGGCTCCGCCAGTGACTACGGTCACAGTTTTTTTACTCATTGTGTGTCTCTCTTATTTTTAATTGTTTGAATCAGTTGTTGAATAAAATCAGTGACGCCACGCTTAAAGCCTAAGGCAAATAGCAGCACCACGATACCCAAGGCTAGGCCATGGAATTCTGTACTGCGCGTGATCACGTCATTAAATAGCAGCAGCAAGGAAGCACCAACGACAGGGCCAATGAATA
>JALQWD010000089.1 GCA_023260175.1 Candidatus Nanopelagicaceae bacterium
AGTTAGTTTCAGAACCATTCCGCACAGTTGGCGCAGAGAATCAGTACGACATCTTTGCTCGCATCGATGGTGGCGGAGTTTCTGGCCAAGCTGGTGCTCTACGTCTTGGTATCGCACGTGCGCTTAATGCAATCGATGTTGATGCAAACCGTCCAGCGCTTAAGAAGGCTGGATTCCTAACACGTGATGCACGTGTTATCGAGCGTAAGAAGTACGGTCTAAAGAAGGCTCGTAAGCGCTCACAGTACTCAAAGCGTTAATTTTCACGAGGGTCTCTTACCCAATATGGAGAAGCGATTATTTGGTACGGATGGAATCCGTGGCCTTGCTAATCGCGATTTAACTGCTGAACTCGCACTCAATGTATCTGTCGCTGCTGCGCATATTCTCGTTGAGTCGGTAAAAGACCATCGCCCTAAAGCCATTGTCGGTAGTGATTCGCGCGCTTCTGGAGAGTTTCTAGAAGCAGCAGTAGTTGCTGGCTTAACAAGTGCAGGCGTTGATGTTTATCGCGTTGGTGTACTACCCACACCAGCAATTGCCTATTTAGTTGCTTCAAGCGGTGCTGATTTAGGCGTGATGCTTTCTGCTTCTCACAACCCAATGCCGGATAACGGAATCAAATTATTTGCACGTGGTGGCGGCAAGTTAGATGACGCTATCGAAGATCAGATTCAAAAGCGCATGGGCGAACCATGGGAGCGTCCAACCGGTCGCAACGTGGGCCGCGTTATTGAAGATAATGATGCAGCTAACCGATATATCCAACATTTAATTTCAACCGTAAATATCAAACTTGATGGTCTAAAAGTTGTGGTTGATTGCGCAAATGGCGCAGCAAGTTTTGTAGCACCAGAGACTTTACGTCAGGCTGGAGCAGAGGTAATTGCAATTGCCAATACTCCAGATGGTTGGAATATTAATGATGGCGTTGGTTCGACCCATTTAGATTTCCTTAAAGATGCGGTTAAGAAAAATAGCGCAGATTTAGGTATCGCTCACGATGGAGATGCAGATCGCTGCCTAGCTGTAGATAGCGATGGCAATGAAGTTGATGGCGATCAGATCATGGCGATTTTGGCTAATGGATTAAATTCACGTGGTGAACTACCGCAATCAACTGTTGTAGCGACAGTTATGAGCAATCTAGGTTTCTTTAAGGCAATGGAAGCGGCAGGAATTAAGGTCGAAGTTACTGCAGTGGGCGACCGCTATGTTCTTGAGAAGATGTTAGAAGCTGATTTAGCGCTTGGCGGCGAACAATCTGGACATGTTATTTATCGCAAATTTGCCAATACTGGTGATGGAATTTTGACAGCGCTTATGTTGCTGCAAGAAGTTAAGCGATCAAATGGCTCACTTAAAGATGCCGCTTCAATAATGCAGAAATTCCCACAAGTTTTAATCAATGTTAAAGATGTCGCCAAAGAGAAACTCTCAACATCAGAGGCAATCAAATCTGCAGTAGCAAGTAGCGAAGCAGATTTGGCAGGTGCGGGACGTGTTCTATTACGTGCCTCTGGCACCGAAGCGCTTGTTCGCGTGATGGTTGAAGCGAGCACTGATACTCTTGCCCACAGCGTTGCAGCGCAATTGGCAGAGGTAGTTAAACGAGAACTGGGGTCATAACGTGTGCGGAATTGTGGGATATACAGGGCCACAATCTGCAGTCACACCCTTAATTGAAGGCCTTCGCCGTTTGGAATATCGCGGCTATGACTCAGCCGGAATTGCACTTGGTACCTCAAACAAATTATTCGTTGAGAAGAAAGCTGGAAAGCTCTCTAACTTAGAGGGCGCACTTGGCGCAGTACCTGAAGTTCACTCTGGAATTGGCCACACACGTTGGGCTACTCATGGCGGACCAACAGATCGCAACGCACATCCACATCTAGATAACGAAGGCAAGTTAGCCGTTATCCATAATGGAATTATTGAAAATTACTCAGAGCTAAAGACAGAACTTGAAGAGCATGGCCACAAGTTTGAATCTGAAACCGACACCGAATCTGTCGCACATTTACTAAGCGACCTCCGTAAAGAAAATAATGGTGATTTAACAATCGCAATGCGCGAAGCGGTAAAGCGCCTTCGTGGTTCATTTACCCTTCTTGCTGTTCATGCAGATAAGCCAGATTTAATTGTTGGTGTTCGTCGAAATTCGCCTTTGGTAGTTGGTCTAGGTGACGGCGAAAACTTTATGGCTTCTGATGTTGCAGCATTTATCGAATACACCAAGCGCGCAGTAGAACTTGGCCAAGATGAAGTGGTCACCATTACGCCTAGCTCAATTTCAATCACAGATTTAGCGGGCAACCAATTAAAGCCGCGCGAATATGCAATTACCTGGGATGCGGCAGCGGCGCAAAAAGGCGGCTTCCCACACTTTATGCTTAAAGAAATTTTCGAACAGCCTAAAGCTGTTGCAGATACCTTGATTGGCCGCATGGTTGATGGACGAATTTCTTTAGATGAATTAAAGCTAAGCGATGCCGAACTAAAGAGTCTGCAGAAAATTGTGGTTTTGGCGTGCGGTACTGCTTATCACGCAGGGCTAGTTGCAAAGTATGCAATTGAAAAATGGGCCAATATTCCAGTCGAAGTAGAGCTGGCTTCAGAGTTTAGATATCGCGCCCCACAACCCCAGCTGGCGGCGCAGCCGCACCAGCGGGTTCCAGTCCGCACCGCGGCGGCCGAAGTGCAACGCCAGGCCGCACGCCGCCCGCAGC
>JALQWD010000002.1 GCA_023260175.1 Candidatus Nanopelagicaceae bacterium
GTTGGGCAAGCAGTGTGAGTTAACTTTGGTTGCTGACATTGTGGGCAATTAGCTAAAGAGGCAGCAGTGGTTTTCCATTGGCTACGACGTGAACGTGTCTTTGAACGCGACATCTTTCGCTTTGGTACTGGCACTTCTCAACTCCTTGTTAAAACGCCAATTTTCGGCGCGGAGAGAATTATCGCCTAAGAGTGGCAATTAGTGAAATCGGGTTATTTCTCATCTAAAGGAGGCTCAAGGAGCCCCTTTAATCCAGACCAGCGGGCATCGATCTGCTCGTGGGCATGCTCATCTGGAAGCTCGCTCCACTTCTGGCCGCAATTCGGGCAGAGCCCCTGGCAATCTTCATCACATACTGGATTGATAGGTAGCGAAAGCACAATCGCATCACGAATAGGCGCTTCCAAGTCCATCACATCGCCATCCATTAAAAGTTGATCCTCTTCGAGTTCGTCAGGATCTTCGGTGTTGGCCTTATATGAATAGAGCTCTTGGAAATTTCGCTCAAGCTCTAGCTCAATTGGTTCAAGGCATCTAATGCACTCGCCCTTTGCAATAACGGTGAAATCACCAGTTGCCAAGATTCCTTCGGCAACAGATTCCAAGCGCAACTCTAAATTTAATACACCCGCTGGAACTGCAATGACATCGATACCTATAGGTTTTTCAAGATCAATTGCAAGGTGATACTCCTTCATCTCGCCGGCGCGACGCGGCAGATCATGAGTATTAAGAAGAAAAGCTTTAGGCATGTTAACTACTCAGGATTACTTATCAGAGAGTTGCGATAAAACATCTTTATCTGTTGAACCCGCAAGGCGCTCGCGACCGCGTGTAATTGCCTCTTGAGTTTTATTTAAAATTACTTCAAGAGTAGCAAGTCGTGAATCGATATATTCTTCGATTTCTTGACGTTGATCTGCAGCTTCTTGGCGTGCTTGAGCCAAAATATTCTTCGCCTCTTCGCGAGCTTGCTGCATGATTGCAGTCTGTTCGATTAGCTGCGCTGCTTCTTCTCTTGCCATTGCAACCATCTGCTCTGCCTGAAGACGACCTTCATCAATAACCTTGTCGCGATTTGCCACGATTGATTCTGCTTTCGCAAAAGAATCTGGCATTGCAGCTTTGGCTTCATCTAGAACGCCAAGCATCTCACCGCGGTGAACTACGCAAGAAGCAGAAAGTGGAACGCCACGAGCCTCTTCGACCATCTTGATCGCCGAAGTTAATTTCTCAATTGCTTCCATGTTGAACCTGCAACTTTCTACGAGAGTTTCTTGACAAGCGCAGCTTGCACTGAAGGAGGGACCATCTTTGAGATATCACCATTGTATTTGGCAAGCTCTTTCACTAACGAAGATGAGAGGAATGAATGCGCTGGATCTGTGGCCATAAACATAGTATCCACGCCTGCCTGCAGATTCACCTGAGCCTGCTGCAATTCATAATCAAAGTCAGAGACCGCACGTAAACCTTTAGTAATCACATCAATCTTGTTCTGCTTGCAATATTCAACGGTCAATCCACTCCATGAATCAACTTTGATATTTGGCAAATCTTTTGTGGTCTCTTTGATCATTTCAATTCGCTCTTCAACAGTGAAGAGACTTTGCTTAGTGCTATTAATAAAGACCGCTACTACCACTTCGTCGAAGTGTGCGCTGGCGCGCTTGATGATATCCAAGTGACCATATGTCACTGGATCGAATGATCCTGGGCAGACCGCGCGTCTCATGGGTAAAGATTAACCCATCTCTCCGTAGTAGAGCGTTGCTACTCCGTATTCTTTGGTGCGAAGCTCCTTTAACGGCGCTGGCCACTTTATATATGAGCCTTTTGTGGCGCGCTCTATCACGATCACTCCGCCGCTTCTAATAAATTTATTTTCCATAATTGAATCAAGTATTTCATGTACTGCTTGGTCGCTAAATTCATAAGGCGGATCAATAAAGATAATGTCGTATTGATTGGAAACGTTAGATAAAAATTTCTGTGCGCTCATCGCGTATAAATGAAATTTACCTTCAGGTTTTGCCTTCTCTAAAATCTCTTGATTTGCACGAATCGTCTTTGCGGCGGATTCATCTTTTTCTACCGCATGAACTAGCGCGGCTCCTCTTGATAATGCTTCTAGTCCAACTGCGCCGGAGCCTGCAAATAAATCTAAGAATTTTAGATTCTCAAATTCTCCAAATTCAGATAGGAGCGTTGAGAAGAGCGCTTCGCGAGCACGATCAGAAGTTGGCCTAGTAGCACCTGCAACCGTGGCCAGGTTTCTACCCTTTGCCACTCCTGCAATAATTCGCATTGATCAACCCTTGTCTAGATATTCAACTTCACGTTCTGCTAGAAGTTTCTTAATTTCGCGCTCAAGGGTAGAGGTTAAACCTTGATCTAAGGTAATTTCCGCCGCTTTGCGCGCGGCAATGATTATCTCTTCGTCGCGTAAGACTCTTAATAGTTTTAAATGTGAACGTGAGCCACTCTGCGAGACACCTAATACATCTCCCTCACGTCTTTGTTCAAGATCGATTCTTGCTAATTCAAATCCATCCAAGGTATTTGCAACTGCAGACAACCTCTCATTGGCTAAAGAATCTTCTGGAACTTTTGTAACCAGTAAACATAAGCCAGGTGCCTCTCCTCGGCCTACGCGACCACGTAATTGGTGTAGCTGGGATATACCAAATCGATCAGCATCCATAATTACCATCACCGTTGCGTTAGGAACATCGACGCCAACTTCAATTACTGTTGTTGAGACAAGTACGTCCAGCTTTCGATCAGAGAAAGCTTGCATGGTTGCTTCTTTCTCATCTGCGCTCAACTTTCCATGTAGCTCGGCAATTCTTAAACCTTTAAGAGCACCAGTTGCTAATTGCGGGGCAAGTTCGGTTACGGCAACGCTCTCTTTGCTCTCTGTTCCAAAGAGAAAATCCATATCCGCATCTTCAGATGTGCCTGCACTTATGCGAGGAGCGACCACATAAGCCTGATGCCCCTCAGCAACCTCTTCCTTAATTCTCTGCCATGCGCGATCCAAGTAGGCCGGTTTTGAGAGCGCATTAACCAGGTGCGTAGTTATAGGTGTGCGTCCAAGTGGTAATTCACTTAAAGTTGAAATATCTAAATCGCCAAAGACGGTGATTGCAACAGTTCTTGGAATTGGGGTTGCAGTCATTACTAACAAATGTGGTGGAGTTTCTGCCTTAGCGCGTAGCGCATCTCTCTGTTCCACGCCAAAACGATGTTGTTCGTCAACTATTACTAAACCTAAATCTCTAAAGCCAACAGCATCAGATAGCAAAGCGTGCGTTCCAACTAGAAGATCAATTTCACCGCTCTTAGCTCGAGCTTGAACCTCTCGCTTCTCTCCCGCGCTCATAGAGCCCGTCAATAGCGCAATTTCAATTGCCTCATCCGGCGCTCCAAGTTCTCCCTTGGTTGCAAGCGCACCTAATTGCTTCTTGATTGTTCGGTAATGCTGCTGCGCCAAAACTTCAGTAGGAGCAAGAAGGGCAACCTGCGCATTCGCATCGATAACATTTAGGGCAGCTCTCAACGCGACGATTGTTTTACCGGAACCAACTTCTCCTTGAAGCAATCTATGCATTGGATGATCTGATGAAAGATCTTTGAAAATATCTATTGAAACTTCAACCTGCCCTGGGGTCAAATTAAAAGGCAGGGTCTTATCGAACTGCACCAAAACTCCGTCACTCTTTGGAATACGCGCGGTGGTATGCACTTTTGATAATTCACGTTTCTGTTGCAACATGGTTAGTTGAAGCAAATAGGCTTCATCGAAAGTTAAGCGCGCCTTTGCTAGTTCTGCCAATTTAATATCAGTTGGTCGATGAACTTCTTGATATGCGTCAAATAGATCTGGATAGCCATGCTCTTTCTTAATTGAATCTGGTAAGAAATCATCTATTTGATCTAAAGAATCTAAAACAATCTCCAGCGCCTTTGCGATTTTCCATGATGCAAACTTTCCAGTCGCCGGATAAATTGGCAGATACTTATCAGCGAATGCGCCGATAGCATCTTCGATATCGCTATCGCCTGGTAACCACTCTAATTCTGGGTGCGCTAATTGGCGCATACCTTTGAAGTTGCCTATTTTTCCAGCGAAGAGACCTTGGCGACCAATGCGCATCTCCTTCTCGCGCCAAGCTTGGTTAAAGAAAGTCAAAGACATTTTTTCGCGGTTGTTATCTTCGATTATTACTTCAACGATTACCTGCTTGCGGTTGGCCATTCGGCGACTTTTTACAGCATGAACTTTGGCCAGAACTGTCGCCTCTTCACCTTCGCGCAATTCGGCAATATTGGTGAGCTCGCCTCGTTTTACATACCTTCGTGGATAGTGATGCAGAAAATCACCGACACTCTTATATCCAAGCTCGGCGAGAACAACTTTGGCTGTGCGATCGCCGATCACATCTACCAATTTGGTCTCTAAATTAGCCACGGCTAATCTTCTAATGCTTAGGCATTTAAATTAAGTTGCGGCACACCGCTCCAGCCTGAGTGAGTGATAACTAATAAGGCGCGATCGCGATATTTATCCAAAATTCTCGAAGTAATGCGCTCTGCCAAATCTGGATCCAAATGCTCTGTTGGTTCGTCCAGAATTAATAGAGGCGCTTTACTTAATAGCGCTCTTGCTAAAATTACTCTCTTCGCCTCGCCGCCTGAAAGGCCGCGGCCAAATTCGCCAATAACCGTATCTAATCCTTCAGGCAAATCCGATACCAACTCTTCAAGTTCAAGAAGTTTTATTACTTCGTCAAATTCTTCAGCGCCAGAGATTCTTAAATTCTCACGGAGTGATGTATTAAAAATATGTCCATTTTGAAGTGCGCCAGTAACTAATTCTGAGAGATTGGCAATCTGGCTCACTTCGACTCCACTAATCGACAGAGAACCTGAGTATCTGACTAAATTTAAAATTCCCATAGCGCTGGTAGTTTTTCCGGTTCCGCTTGCGCCACGTAAAACTAGAACCTCTCCTCGTGCAATTTGGAAATCTAGTGGCTTGATTATTGGACTTTCCCAATATGCGCTGTAGCCCCTAGCGATTAGAGATTTAAATTCGACATTCTGCTTTGGTTCTTCCTTGACCTCAGGCAACGCGGCTAAATTTTCTTTAGCTAACTGCAATTTTCCGCTTGTAAATAAATTTGGGTACCAAGCCAATGTAGCTTCAAATCCAGTTAGCGCTAAGAAGACCAGCATCGCCACTTGTACGGGTGGCAGAGAATGGCTATTTGCAAAGTAGAAAGTTTCAATTAGCGCGCCAGCTAAAAGTAGATTAATCCCAATCTGATACTTCCTTATGACCGACAAGAGCCCTTTCTCGGTCTGCTTAATCTCTTTCTCTAACCTTCTAGAGTTAGCAATAACTTCATCAATATAGCCATAGAGCTCTGCTTCGAGCGCCCCATGAACGCTTGCACGAACTTGATCGGCATAGACACTTTCTTGGTTCTCTAAATTGCGAGCAATCGGACGCATCTCTTTAACAGCTAACTGCGGAATTAAGAGCGCAAGCAAGAGGGTAAGCGCAAGCCAAATTAAACCTAAACCTGGTTGTAGCCAAAAGGCTAAACCAGTTGCAGCGCATAGCGAGATCAAAGAAGCTGCACCAGGAAGAGTGACACGTAATTCATATTCTTGTGCGCGTTCGACATCGTCAACAACTTGCTTGATTAATCGGCCACTGCTGCCCGCGATTAGAACTTGAGCAGGATTACTAATTATCTTGCGGTAGAGATCGCTGCGCAATTTAGCAAGCTTTGCAAAAACTGATTTGTGGCTAATTATGCGTTCTAAATATCTGGTTACCGCTCTGCCAATTCCAAAGAATCGGACCATAACAACTGCAACGCTAAGAGTCAGCACTGGTGGCATAAATGAAGCCATCGTAATTAACCAACCGCTAGTTACATTTAAACCTACGCCAGCTATATATGAAAACGAAGAGAGCAGATATGCAAGAATCATTTTGTAATCCTTACGACATTATCTGACTCAATTAAGTTTTCAGAGTCATGAGTAATCACAATGACTCCGCATTTCAAAGCTCGAAGAGTTGCCATGACCCGATCAGCAGATGCTCGGTCTAAATCAGCGGTCGGTTCATCTGCAATTAACAGTTTTGGTTTATGTGCCAATGCGCGAGCAATCGCAACTTTTCTGATCTGGCCTCCAGATGCAGCGCTCAGTAATTCGCTCCCGGATTCAAGTATTGAATCAAGTCCATTTGGTAACTCACTTATATTAAGAGCGACCAAATCTAAATAGCGGGCAATCTCTATATCGGAAATTTCAGGGCTGATTAATTGGAATTGTTTGCGAATGCTTCCTTGTGCAAGCTTCGGGTGTTGAGGAATCCAGCCAATTCCATCTTTGTTCAGCGAATTGATCAGATTAATAGCTCTAGTGGTTTTGCCGACGCCGGATGGGCCAACCCAGAATTGAAGACCAGTTGGGTACTCCCCGCTCTTGATCCGATGATCTTCATATACAGGTATCTCTTGCAACTTAGCTAGCGCCTCTGTTCCATCTGTTGAGGCGTGAAATAAAGAAGCAGCATTGCGAAGCGGAAAGTAGATCTCTGGCGCCAATATCAAAATCATCAACGCTGAGCTGAATTGAATGTGGCCACCTACTAGGCGTAAGCCAATTTCAACTGCAATTACCGCAACAGAAATCGTCGCAGCTAGTTCCAGTGCCAGGCTGGAGAGAAATGAAATCTTTAGGACTTTCATTGTCTCTTCGCTATATCGCTCACCCATCTCTTGAATTCGCTGAGATTGCCCCTTGGTACGCCCAAAAATCTTAAGCGTTGCAAATCCGCGCAATGAATCTTCAAAGTAGCTAGAGAGAGCGCCCAATGTGCGCCATTTTTTACCGACAGCATCATTTGTGTATTTACCAATAAGTGCGCCAAAGAAAGGAATGATTGGCAGAGTAAGTATTGCTACAACAGCACTTAATATATCTTTTGTTAATAGCACCGCAATTAGTGCAGTAGGAACAGTAATAGAGAAAAGTAATTGCGGAATAAATCTTCCGTAATAAGTATCTATCGAATTTAGGCCTTTGGTTAGCAAGTTGCTCATCACTGCGGGCGAGAACTGGCGCATTCCATAGGAATTTGCAGTAACGCTACCGCGATATTTCTCCTTGGCACCTATTGCTTGATTGAGAGTCCAATTTTCAAAGCCTGCTAAAAAGAATGATCTAAAGAGCCAGAGCGCTATTAAGTAATAAATCTGCGGATAAATACTTTTTACATCAATTACTTTGATTATTAACTCGGCAATTAACCAAGCATTGGTGATTAACAGCGCTGACCAGATGACGCTTGCAAAAACAGAGGCCAGAAAAAGATAACGGCTGCTACCCTGAAGTAGCAGCCGTAGATCTAGTTTCACAGAGGCAATTTATCGCCATCTAGAACGCCCCGCTCTGGATGTGCGATCTGATCGGCACTTACACGTTTACGAAATACCCAATAGGTCCAGCCCTGATAGATCAAAACTAGTGGTGTCATAATTACTGCAACTACAGTCATGGTCTTTAATGTGTACTCAGTGCTTGACGCATTGGTAATCGTT
>JALQWD010000057.1 GCA_023260175.1 Candidatus Nanopelagicaceae bacterium
CAGAGCTTCTTGCTACATCCGGTAAGAGCGCAACCACTTTGCGCGAAAATGTAACTAGCCCAAATGGCACCACATTTGCGGCGCTGCAATCTTTTACTGCTGGCGATTTAGAAAAGATTGTTGCAGATGCCATGAAAGCAGCAAGAGATAGATCAATCGAGTTAAGTTGAAACGTTTTTCCTTAATATTTGCGCTGATTTTCGCAGCCTTACCGGCTGCTAATGCAGCAGTAACTCCAAAGTTAATGACGCAATTCGCCCAAGTTGATAGCGCTGCATCAGCAGTTGTTTCATCGCCAACTCAAGTCGCAGTCCTTGGAAATCGCGAGAAAAACGGCTTTATTCAATTCATTAACGGCCCTACAGTCGAACTAACTTCTAGTCTTGAATCATTTGTCACGGCAGGCACAACAGATGCGGCGGGTAATTTCTATGTTGTCGGTGCAAGTGCAAATCCAATTGTAGGCACCTTGCCTCCGATTTCTGGAGTATTAAATCCAGATAATGTGGTTTCCGATCCAGTAAGTAGTAATAAGAGCGATGCTGTTAATTTGATTTATTGGAAATTAGATAACACCGGCACTTTAGTTGATACGCAAACCATGTCTATGCCAAGCGCCGTAATGCCATATTCAATATTGGTTGATGCAACTGCGATCACGATTGGCGGAACTGTTTATGGCAATCCAGGTTTTGCAGGTTTTGTCACTGATTGGAATGCAAAACCTGTATTAATCGGAAAGAGTAAAACCCAAGTTCATTCGATTGCGCGAAATAGTGATGGCAGCATTACTGCAGTTGGGCAGAGTGGTGAGAAATTATTAAATACAACTTTAAAGGGCAGGGTAGACGGCTACTTAGCAAAAGTTGTGAAAGGTAAATTAACGACGGTTCAGCGCAGCACAGAGACAAATGCCAGCCGTGCTTGGATGAGCAGTACATCAAATCTACTTCTTGGTGGAAATGTAAATTCCATCGCTGCGATAACTAAATTCAATAGCAACTTTGTGCCAACTTGGACTGATCGCTATCCGTCTATAGGAAGTGCACTAACCGCTGTCGTAGGAAAAAATAATTACGGCGCATTTGTTTCAAGCGGCGCTTTTAAAGCTCTGCCATCCTGGAAGAAGAAGGGCGCTATTTTGGTCCTTACCTTTGACGGTAAAGGTGCAATTACAGCGGCCAATTACGTGAATTCGACCCAATTAAACGGGTTTAGCGCCAATAGCGCCCTTGGGCCAATCGTCCTTTCGGGCGGTTTTTTATATCGCGCCTAAACACGCTAAAGTTTCGCTCTCTAAACAAGGAGTTTTATGGGTTCGGTTATCAAGAAGCGTCGCAAGCGTATGGCTAAGAAGAAGCATAAGAAGCTTCTGAAGAAGACACGCATTCAGCGCCGCAACGCTAAGTAATTTTTACTGCTTAAGCGAAACTAGTTGACCGTTAATTCCGGCAACTAAATAACGAACACCATTCAGAGTAATCCAACTATTTTGAATTGGCTCATCGCTCTGCCATCCGCTAATTAGGCTCACCTTTTTGCTGACGGTATCGATAGCGCAGAGCCGTTTCTGGCAAGAGAGCACCAAAGTAGATCCGTTTAAATTAAGCGGGGCATTTGGTGCACCGAATTTACTGGTCGCATAAGTTGTAGTTGCTCCATCAATAATTTGGGTACGCACCTGGCTCGGATTTGGCAGCGTTGCACCTGATGCCGCAAGCCATGCGCCAGTTAACTTGCCGCCAACTTTGTTAATCGCGACGTCATATCCAAGAACTGATGCAGTGGTGCTCGGTGAATCCAAAGTCTCATAAAGCCAGGTATTTGCAGAAGCACCATCACGTGTTGCCAATCTGATTTCACCAGATGTGGCATCTTTCTTCTGATTAACAACCAATACTGAATCGTAAATTAGATAAGTTGTAGTGCCACTTAAGTATGCATCTAAATGGAATGCTACATCGCCAGTTGTGCGACCATCTTCTTTTCTATCGCCATCAATTAATTCATAACTCCACTTATTTGATTTCTTAACTGCGCCAAGTAGCACGCCTTGGCTCTCATCGCGATAAAAGACCTGCAAAGTAGTAGTTGTAGCGACGCAGGCACTTGAATAAGAGACTTCACTAGCAGTACGAACGCGAGCACTTTGATCGTAAGGCTGGATAGAGGCTGCATTTCCATCTACAACTTCAAAGCTCATAGTCGAATCAGTGATTGTGGCATGACGTAAATCGTTATCAGTTATGTCTCCGTAGAAGAGATGAACCACCTGTCTTGTGCCAGTACCGGTTGTGCAGAGCGATAAATGGCCGCCTAGCTTGCGCGAAGTGCGTCCAGCGGTACCGCCCATTCCATCAATAACTACTTTTTTCCAAGCGCCATTTACGTATGTTGCAGTGCGAAGTGTGCCGGTTTTGCTACTGATGTATGCGATAAAAGGTTTGTTATTTAAATTGGTAGATGCAAGCAATTTGGCATCACTGGAATTGTCAATCAAAGTGCTCTTCCATGCAGAAACTGGAGTAACAGCTTCGCTTGTTACCATTTCCGAAGCACCATTGTTATTGATTGCGGAAACGCTAAATGTGTAAGAAGTCCCGTTCTTTAGACCTTTAACGGCAAATGGACTGGAATTTGCATAAGTAATAGATCCAGTTTTGGTGTTCTTAATTGCATAACTGGTTACCTGTGCGCTGCGTACATTTGTAGGTGGATCAAAGGTAATTATTGCGCTGGAATCTCCTACAAGTACCTGCAAATTACGTACAACGTTTGGAATTCCTACTGCAATTCCCGCAGGCGGTTTATTTCGCATATCTTCAAGCATCGCAAGCAGAAGTGGTCCTGGTTCGCGGAAAACTTCTCCGGCATCAAGACTTGGAGTCATAACCGAATTAACGCCAGTATTAGAGAAAGTTGCTTCATCTAAATGAGATACAGATGAACCATTCTCGTAAATTTTTGGCGTGTAAATCTTTGGTTTTATCCCACCATTTGCAGCGATGCCTTTTGCGCCAGACCAGTTCAAATTACTGGTTAGAGCTTTACCTAATTCGATACTTGGCGAAGGTAGGTCACTTAAGCGACGACCATCATCTAATTGAAGGTAGGCATCAAAAGGTGTTGGTTGATCAATTGAACCATACCCAAAGAAAGGATCATATGAATCGGTAGATAGAAAACCTAAACCATGGCCAATTTCGTGAATGAATACAGATTGCAGATCGTATTCAGATCCAGATGGTTTGCCATCGTTTCTGGTATCCCAAGCTGCAGATGAATTAACCTGAATAACAATTTCTGGGTTGTTCTTATCTAAATCACGTCCCGCAATTGCATTGGCAAATGCAGAGGTATACCAAAGTGTTGGGTCTGGAGTATTAACAAAGTTGTTGAAGTAGTTTCCGGGCCTTGCACTACCTAGCAATCCATAAACTTGAGAACGAGCCCAAGTTGCTTCAACTTTTATCGGAACTGTTGATTGAAAATTAGCCGCCCAGACATCAACCGCGGCTTGCATCTCTGTCTGCGCCCAAGCAGGGAAGTTGTTATAGACCACATCAAATTTGGATTTGGCATCCAAGTGCGCGCCGCCTGTTACGGTTGCATTGTAAGTTTTCACATTTGATTGGCCAGCAAAGATGTGGCCCCAAACAGTTGATTCGCGTTCGTTGACCAAAGCGGTTGCCGGAGGCGCAAATAAAGGCGCCAAGAGTATGGCGGCAATTATCGAAGTAAGCCCTCTGCGCTTCACGCATGAAACCTACCAAAATTTAACAAATAGAATAAGCACTATGAAGCAGTCAGTAGTCACCATTTATGGTCGAAGCGGCTGTCATTTATGTGAAAACGTTGTGAATTCGTTAATTCCCCAGAAAGACCAGTTAAATATCGAAATCAGTGAAGTTTTGATTGATGGCAATAAAGAATTAGAAGATCTTTATGGTCAGTTGATTCCGGTGATTCATGTAGATGGAAAATACTTTTCGCATTTCCGATTAGATCTGGAAGAGTTTAAATCTTTCCTTGAAAAACATCATCGGCATCAATAATTTTGTAGCTATAACCTTGTTCGGCTAAGAATCTTTGACGGTTCTGTGCAAAATCTTGATCAACGGTATCTCTACTCACAACAGAATAGAAACGAGCACCACGTCCATCAGATTTTGGTCGCAAGATTCTTCCAAGTCGCTGTGCCTCTTCTTGTCGACTTCCGAATGCTCCGCTTACCTGAATTGCGATTGTGGCATCCGGTAAGTCAACAGAGAAATTAGCAACTTTAGATACAACTAGGCACTTCAATTCTCCAGTGCGGAAAGCGGCAAATAATTCTTCGCGTTCTTTGACGGGAGTTTCACCTTTAATAACTGGCACGCCCAACTTTTCGCTCAATTCATCTAATTGCGAAATGTATTGGCCGATAACTAAAACTTGGTCATCAGCATGCTTCTCAACCAAAGCTTGAACTACTTTGGTTTTGGTGGCAGTTGTGGCGCACATGCGATATTTCTCTTCGACCTCAGCTGTTGCATATGAAAGGCGTTCGGTTTCGGTGAGAGTGGCACGCACCTCAATACATTCTGCTGGCGCGATATAGCCTTGTGATTCGATCTCTTTCCATGGCACATCGAAACGCTTTGGCCCGATGAGTGAAAATACTTCGCCTTCCATGCCATCTTCTCGTACCAAAGTCGCCGTTAGTCCAAGTCGTCGTCGAGATTGAATATCAGCGGTAAAGCGGAAGATTGGTGCTGGCAGAAGGTGTACCTCATCGTAAATAATCAAACCCCAGTCGTAGGAATCAAAGAGATCTAGATGGGCGTAAACGCCATTTTTCTTCTTAGTCATCACTTGGTAAGTCGCGATAGTTACGGGGCGGATTTCCTTCTTTGCTCCTGAATACTCGCCGATTTCATCCTCATTTAAGGAGGTCCGCTTCAACAGCTCATCACGCCATTGGCGAGCTGCCACGGTGTTGGTTACCAAAATTAAAGTTGTTGCCTTTGCATGTGCCATCGCAGCTGCACCAACGATTGTCTTTCCAGCACCACAAGGAAGTACTACAACACCTGACCCGCCATGCCAAAAACCTTCAGCTGCTAACT
>JALQWD010000130.1 GCA_023260175.1 Candidatus Nanopelagicaceae bacterium
GTAAATTCTGATCACCGTTTGCTTAATAAGGGCTAGCATGTCGCCATAGCGAGAGGTAGTCAATGGCGACGAAGCTGATTTATGCCTTCCATGAGGGCAATAAAGATTTAAAGGATTTGCTCGGTGGTAAAGGTGCAAATCTTGCGGAAAGTGCACACCATGCCGTGAAGGTACTTGGTGGTTAGTACAAGCAATGAAGGACATCGAAACTGGTAAGGCAACAGAAGCGGATCTAGATAAATTGTTAGATCTATGCGACAACATTCTTGGTCGTTCATTCTGTGCGCTTGCAGATGGTGCAGTGAGCCCTGTTTCATCTTCACTTAAGTATTTCCGTGATGAATACATTGCACACATTAATAACAAGGGTTGCCCATTTGACCCAATTGCTTCGACTCTATTTGCAGGAGAACTCGCATGACAACACAAGCTGAGACACCGGCAGTAGAAGCGGTTGAAATGATTGCCGTTGTTATCGACGGTTTTGAAGTTTCAGTTCCAAAAGGCACATTGGTAATTCGTGCTGCTGAGAAACTTGGAATTCAGATTCCACGATTCTGCGATCACCCACTTCTAGATCCAGTAGGCGCATGTCGCCAGTGCTTAGTCGATATTGAAATCAACGGACGTAAATTCCCTAAGCCACAAGCTTCTTGCACCATTCCAGTTGAAGCAGGAATGATCGTAAATACTCAATTAACCTCATCTGTTGCTGATAAAGCACAGAAGGGAATCATGGAGTTTTTACTTGTAAATCACCCGCTTGATTGCCCAGTTTGCGACAAGGGCGGCGAATGTCCATTACAGAACCAGGCAATGGCTAACGGAAATCCAGAGTCACGCTTTACTGGTTACAAGCGCACATTCGAAAAGCCAATCAATATCTCTTCACAAGTTCTATTAGATCGCGAACGTTGCGTTCTATGTGCACGTTGCACTCGCTTTGCAGATCAAATCGCAGGCGATCGCTTCATTACTTTGAATCAGCGCGGTGCGTTACAGCAAGTTGGTATCTACGAAGAGCAGCCATTTGAATCTTATTTCTCTGGAAATACTGTTCAGATCTGCCCAGTAGGTGCGCTAACCGGTGCAACATATCGTTTCCGTGCTCGTCCATTTGATTTAGTTTCAACTCCATCAGCTTGCGAACACTGTGCATCTGGTTGCGATATGCGTACAGATGTGCGTCGCGGTAAAACTTTGCGACGTTTGGCCGGTGAAGATCCAACTGTGAATGATGAGTGGAATTGCGATAAAGGTCGTTGGGCATTTAAGTACCAAACAGCGCAAGATCGCATCACCACACCATTAGTACGTAATGCTGCTGGAGAACTTGTTCCAGCATCATGGCCAGAGGCGCTAGAAGCTGCAGCTGCAGGTTTAACAGCCGGACGCGCTGCAGTCTTAGTTGGTGGTCGTGCAACCGTTGAAGATGCATATGGATATTCAAAATTTGCTCGTGTAACTCTAGGTACAAATGACATTGATTTCCGTTCTCGTGTTTCAAGCGATGAAGAGCGTGCATTCTTAGCAAGCAATGTAATCGGCAACCAAACTTCATATCGAGATATTGATAATGCGGATCAAGTTGTATTGGTTTCTTTCGAACCAGAAGAAGAATCTCCAATAGTTTTCTTGCGCCTTAACAAGGCTTTCAGAAAGAGAGCTCTAAAGGTCCACGCAGTTGCTTCAAAACTTTCTATTGGCAACGAAAAATTAAAGGCAAACTTTATTTGCGTGGCACCTGGCAATGAAGTTGCAGGTTTATCTGGACTTACTTTGAGTGAAAAATCGGTTATTTTGGTCGGAGAGCGAGCTGCTGAGACTCCAGGATTGCTTACTGCAGTATCTGGT
>JALQWD010000166.1 GCA_023260175.1 Candidatus Nanopelagicaceae bacterium
GGTTACTTCTTAGTCGTCGCGGACTTAGTTGGACATGCAAAGCGCACCGGAATTCGTGTAGGTCCTGGTCGCGGATCTGCAGCTGGCTCTTTAGTTGCATATGCACTCGGAATCACCGGTCTTGATCCAATCGAACATGGATTACTTTTCGAGCGCTTCTTAAATCCAGAACGTATCTCTATGCCTGATATTGATCTGGATTTCGACGAACGTCGTCGCGCTGAAATGATCAAATATGCCACTGAAAAATATGGCGAAGATCGTGTTGCGCAGATTATTACCTACGGAACTATTAAATCTAAGCAATCTATTAAAGATTCAACTCGCGTACTTGGATACCCATATGCAATCGGGGAGAAGCTAACCAAAGCCCTGCCACCTGCAATTATGGGTAAAGATATTTCACTTGCTGGCGTCTTTGATCCAAAGGATCCACGTCATGGTGAAGCATCAGAATTTAGAAGTCTTTACGAATCCGATCCTGATTCAAAGCGAGTTGTAGATACAGCGCGTGGCCTTGAAGGGCTAAAGCGCCAATGGGGTGTACACGCCGCCGGAGTTATTCTTTCGCGCGAACCGTTGTTGGACGTTATCCCTATTCATCGCCGCGAAAATGACGGCGCAATCATTACTCAATTCGACATGGGCGCCTGTGAATCTACAGGGCTTCTCAAGATGGATTTCCTTGGACTTCGTAACCTCTCCGTACTTGATGATGCACTTATCAATATCAAATTAAATAAAGGCGAAGACGTTGTTCTTGAAGAGTTAACTCTTGACGATAAAAAAACTTATGAATTGTTATCTCGCGGTGAAACTCTTGGTGTATTCCAGCTTGACGGTGGACCTATGCGTTCGCTTCTTAAATCAATGTCACCGGATCACTTTGGTGATATCTCTGCGGTTATTGCTTTGTATCGCCCAGGGCCGATGGGTGAAAATGCACATAACAACTATGCAGATCGTAAGAATAAACGTAAGCCTGTCGAACCAATTCATCCTGATTTGGCAGAACCACTTTCAGAAATCCTTGATGACACCTTTGGATTAATTGTTTACCAAGAACAAGTTATGGCTATTGCTCAGAAAGTTGCGGGCTTCTCACTTGGCCGCGCAGATCTTTTGCGTAAGGCGATGGGTAAGAAGAATAAAGAGATTCTAGATAAAGAATATATTCCGTTCTCAGAGGGCATGAAAGCTAATGGATTCAAAGATGCTGCAATTGATCGCCTCTGGGAAACGCTGATTCCATTCTCTGACTACGCTTTTAACCGTGCGCACTCCGCTGGTTATGGCTTAGTCTCATATTGGACTGCATATTTAAAGGCAAACTATCCAACCGAATATATGGCTGCGCTATTAACTTCAGTGCGCGACGATAAAGATAAATCAGCGCTTTACCTCTCTGAATGTAGACGTATGGGCATTAAAGTTTTGCCGCCTGATGTAAATGAATCAAATGTCGAATACACACCTCGCGGTGAAGATATTCGCTTTGGTTTAGCTGCAATCCGCAACGTCGGAGAAGGCGTCGTTAACTTAATTAAGCAGGCTCGCGAAGCAAAGGGTCGATACGAATCGTTCGGAGACTTCTTGGCAAAAGTCGATGGCTCTGTCTGTAACAAGAAGACTATTGAATCTCTAATTAAAGGTGGCGCATTCGATTCTTTGGGCGCATCTCGTAAGGGGTTAATGGCAGTTCATCTAATGGCCATTGATTCTGTCGCCGAATCAAAGCGCGCAGAAGCAATTGGGCAGTTTGATTTGTTTGGTAGCGCAACCGAATCAGGGATTGCAGCGGTGGAACTAGATATCCCTACCGAAGAGTGGGATAAGGCAACGCTCTTAAATTACGAACGCGAGATGTTGGGTCTTTATGTATCTGACCATCCTTTATTAGGCGTCGAAGGTGTATTACGTTCTAATTCCGATATCTCAATTTCAGAATTAGCAGATGAAGAGAATGGCACTGATCGCATAGTGACGATTGCTGGCCTAATAACTGGTGTGCAACGAAAAGTTTCTCGTCAAGGTGCCTCATGGGCCATCGTTACTATCGAAGATCTCGAAGGTTCGCTTGATGCAATGTTCTTCTCGAACACATATAACCAACATGCAATGGGATTAGTTGAAGACAGAGTTGTAAAGATTCGTGGCCGAGTTGATTGGCGCGACGATCAACTACGTTTTACCGCAATGGAAATGACAGCAATTGATCTTTCAACAGGCCCTGTTGGCCCATTCTCAATCAGCGCTAATTCCAATCAATTAACTCAGCCAGTTATTGAAAGAATCAAAGAAACTTTGCGCATGCATCCTGGAAAACGAGAAGTTCAGTTAGTTGTTTCAGATCAGGGCAAGACCACAACGCATAAATTGAGTTTTCAAGTTACTTCATCGCCGAGCCTTAATGCTGATTTAAAGGCGATACTTGGAGCCGACTGCATTAAGTAGAGTTAAAGTAGACTATCCGCATGATCCGCCGAATCGATTTACGAGGCCAGAGCCTCTCTAAATCCGAAGTTAATTCGGTGATTCCGCGCGCCAAGCTAGATGTCGTAGCTGCCATGGCAGCGGTCGAACCAATCCTAGAAACCGTTCGCGCTGGAGCAGAATCAGATCTAATTGCGCTCTGCAAGAAGTTTGATGGGGTAGCGCCAACTTCGATTCGCGTGCCGAAGGCAGAACTCACAAAAGCGTTAGCAAATCTAGATCCAGAGATACGCCAAGCTTTAGAAGTTGCCGCGCAACGAATTCGCAAAGTTCACCAAGATCAAATTCGCGATACTAAAATCTCTGAAGTAGAAACAGGCGCGACAGTTACCGAGAAGTGGATTCCAGTGGATCGCGTTGGACTTTATGTTCCGGGTGGTCGAGCCGTTTATCCTTCAAGTGTTTTAATGAATGTTATCCCAGCGCAGATTGCAAAGGTTCCATCTATAGCGGTTGCTTCACCACCGCAGGAAGATAACAATGGTTGGCCAAATGCAACCATTCTTGCAACATGTGAATTACTAGGTATCAATGAAGTGTATGCAATTGGAGGTGCACAGGCTGTTGCGCTCTTTGCATATGGAATGAAAGATGTTTGCGAAAAGACCGACATGGTTACTGGTCCTGGAAATATTTATGTGGCTGCTGCAAAGCGCGCACTACGTGGCGTGATCGGAATTGATTCCGAAGCTGGCCCAACTGAAATTGCAGTACTTGCAGATTCCAGTGCGATAGCTGCTGATGTCGCAACTGATTTAATTAGCCAAGCAGAGCACGATGTCATTGCCGCTTCAGTCTTAGTTACAGATTCAATAAACCTAGCTGATACTGTTGAAGCAGAACTCAAAATTCGTGTTCCAAAGACCAAACATTCCGAACGAATCGCTACTGCACTTTCCAGCCAACAATCTGCAATTGTTTTGGTTGATAATGTGCAGCAAGGACTTGATGTTGTAAATGCATATGCAGCAGAGCACTTAGAAATTCAAACTAAGAATGCAAAATTGGACGCTGCACAGATTCGAAATGCAGGCGCAGTATTTATTGGTAGATATGCACCGGTTTCATTAGGTGATTACGCTGCAGGATCAAATCACGTATTGCCAACCGGAGGATGTGCTTGCCACTCATCCGGACTCTCTGTGCAATCATTTTTACGCGGTATTCACTTTATTGAGTACGACAAGAGCTCTTTTAATGCAATTGCAAATACTGTTGTAACTCTTGCAAATTCAGAAGATTTGCCGGCACATGGTGAGGCAATCACGGCAAGGTATGAGAATGAGTAATTGGCCATCTTGGTTGCCGTTACGCGAACAACTTCGCCCACTTACTCCATACGGCGCTCCTCAGGTTCCAGCTAACGCTCGTTTAAATACAAATGAGAATCCTTACGGACCTTCTAAAGAATTAGCGGCGGCAATTGCAAAGCGCATCGGCGAAGTTGCAACAACTCTAAATCGATACCCAGATAGAGATGCTATTAATCTTCGAACATCTTTAGCTTCATACCTAAAGAGGCAGACCGGAGTTCAACTAGAAGCCCAGAATATTTGGGCTGCAAACGGAAGCAACGAAATTCTCCAGTCGATATTTTTGGCATTTGGTGCGGGTAGCGCATTGGGATTTGTGCCTTCATATTCAATGCATCCATTAATCGGCAAAGTTGCAAATGTTTCATGGGTTGATGGAGCGCGAAATTCTGATTTCACATTAAATCTTCAAGAGGCAATAAAGCAGATCGCAGAATTGAAGCCAGCCCTTACCTTTATTACTACACCTAATAATCCAACTGGCACTGCCGTAAGTATCTCTGAGATTGAGGAATTGGCTAAAGCCACTGCTGCCGTAAATGGATTATTGATTGTTGATGAGGCGTACGCAGAATTCTCAAATCAGGCATCAGCGATTACCTTGATTGAAAAATATCCAAATGTTTTGGTTAGTCGCACCATGTCAAAAGCTTTTGCTTTCGCTGGCGCAAGACTTGGGTATCTAGCTGCAAATAAGTCAGTCGTAGATGCGCTGCAATTGGTGCGCCTGCCGTATCACTTGTCCGCGCTAACTCAAGCAGCAGCGGAGGTGGCGCTAGATTTCCAAGATGAGTTGCTTGCAGAGGTATCAAAATTGGCATCAGATAGGGATGCGATTTCTAAAGAGCTAATCGATATGGGCCTTGAGGTTATTCCTTCAGATGCGAATTTCATTCTCTTTGGCGGGTTTAAATCCAGCTCAAATGAACTTTGGCAGAAATTATTAGCCGAGGGCGTATTAATTCGCGATGTAGGATTAGCGGGTTACTTACGTGTGACTATTGGCAACGAGGCCGAAAATTCAGAATTCCTAAAGGCCCTGAAAGGCGCGTTATGAGAACCGCTCGAGTAGAACGTTCAACCAAAGAATCATCTGTTCTAGTTGAAATCAATTTAGATGGAACTGGCAACGTTTCAGTTGAAACAGGTGTGCCTTTCTTTGATCACATGATGAGCCAATTAGGTAAGCATTCAGGTATTGATTTAACAATCAAAACCAAAGGGGATATCGAAGTAGATTCACACCATACCGTTGAAGATACATCACTCGCATTCGGACAGGCGCTTCGTGAGGCGCTAGGTGATAAGGCTGGCATCCGCCGTTTCGGTGATGCGCTAGTTCCAATCGATGAATCGTTAACTCAGGTAGCAATTGATTTATCTGGTCGTCCATACCTTGTTTATCGACAGCCAGAGATTGTGGAATTGATCGGCACCTTTGATACCACTTTAGGTAAGCACATCTGGGAATCAATTGTGGCCGAGGCGCACATCGCATTGCATATTCGCGTTCTTGAAGGCCGCAATGCTCACCATGTATTTGAAGCGCAATTTAAGGCTGTAGCTCGTGCACTTCGAGATGCCGTATCTCTTGATGGTCGCGTTGCCGGAATTCCATCAACTAAAGGTTCGTTGTAGGCCGTCATTGATTGCAATTCTTGATTATGGTTCTGGCAATCTGCGTTCAGCCGAACGCGCTTTTGCGACGACCGGTCACGAAGTTGTAGTAACGGCTGATCGCAAAGTTGCACTTGAAGCCGCCGGTTTAGTTATTCCCGGAGTAGGTGCATTTGCTGCTTGTATGTCAGGTTTAACTGGTGTCGGCGGTGATGAAATTGCGCGCGAACGAATTTCACTTGGGCGCCCGACTCTTGGAATTTGTATTGGGATGCAGATTCTCTTTGAAAGCGGACTTGAGCATGCCGAAAATGGCGCCCATCAAGGCGTTGGAATCTGGCGAGGAATGGTTAAGAAATTAGCTGCTCCAATTTTGCCGCACATGGGCTGGAATACCGTTTCTACTACACCAGGTTCTGCAATATTTGACGGTGTTGAAAATGAGCGCTTCTATTTTGTTCACTCATATGCAGCAACTGCGCCTGTCGGTCAGTATCAAGCCTGGTCAGAATATGGCGAACCATTCTTGGCAGCTGTCGAAGATGGCGCGCTTACTGCAACACAATTTCATCCGGAAAAATCTGGCAATGCCGGTCTTAAGTTAATCGCGAATTGGAGCAAGAGCCTGTGAAAAAACTTGAATTACTCCCGGCAGTAGATGTTAAAGATGGTCGCGCAGTTCGCTTAGTGCAAGGCGCTCTGGATAAAGAGAGTATCTATGGCGCGCCACTAGAAGTTGCTCTTGAATTTCAAGCAGCTGGCGCTGAATGGCTGCACCTAGTAGATCTAGATGCTGCGCGTTTGGCAATTTCGGACACCAGCACGACAACTGCCGCCGTGGTGAGGTAT
>JALQWD010000184.1 GCA_023260175.1 Candidatus Nanopelagicaceae bacterium
CACCAGGCCTCACCATCCGCATTCCAGCCAAAGGCAGAGGTATGCGATGGGCCAGCAAGACCGACGACCTGGGCAATCGTTCCAACCGGCATGGTCATGACCAGCGCGGCGAACATCGCGGCCTCATCGACACAGCATGTCAGGCCCTTGACCGATGCATGGGGCTTGCCGGTCGCCCTCCGGTTCGCCCGGACGACATCGATATTACCGTAGAAATAGGCCGGGAACGCGCCCTCGCGGATGCGCGCAAGCATGGGCGTCAAGGCCTCTTGGAAGGCCGGCCCCAGGGCAAGCCTGCCTTCGAGATTTTGGGTTATTCGCCGGAGAGCCTGCTCCACGGTGTCATCGCCCAGGCGGGCCTTCTCCGCTGCGATGTCCAATTCGCCATAGAGGCGGGCCACGTCCTGGTTATGGAGGTGCTGGAAGTTGCGATTGAGAAAACGCTGGATCTCGCCGATCAGTGCGCGGCTTGAAACCCCAAGCTGGTGCAAGCATTGCAATTGCAGATTGCACATCTACACGAACATCACCTGAGTGAACAGGTAATGGAAACTTCTCTGCCTTTGGTAGTCCAGGATTAAATTGATCATCAACTAGTAATCCCCACACATTGCCGAACGAAACGCGTCCAACAAGATCTTCGATATCAACGCCGCGGTATCGAAGCGCGCTACCTTCTTTATCTGGTTCTGCAATTTCAGATTCAAATGCAATGACGCCCTCTAGGCCAGGCTTGAAGTCTTCGCTCATGGGGCAATTCTGCCCCTGTTTTTGAGGGCTAAAAACCATGATGCGGTACGGGTAAAGTGACCTTTGATACATGAACCGCGAAGAAATCCAATCGATGCGCCGCTCCTACAGCGAGCGAGAGTTAGCCCTGCCTGAAAATCCGATTGCTGCATTTACAGGTTGGCTACGTGAAGCCGCGGAACTTCCATCAATTATTGAAGCAAATGCGATGGTGCTTTCGACTTTTGGCGCCGATGAAGTTATTCAATCTCGCACTGTACTTCTAAAAGATGTTTCCGAATCAGGTTTTTCTTTCTTTACAAACTACAACTCTAGAAAAGCACAAGCGATCGAAATTAATCCGCAAGTTAATCTGCTCTTTCCTTGGTATGCAATGGAACGCCAAGTGATTGTTCAAGGATTTGCCGCGAAAATTTCGCAAGAAGATTCAGATGCTTACTTTCAAACAAGACCATGGTCATCGCAAATTGGTGCGTGGGCATCACAGCAATCATCGCAACTATCTTCACGAGAAGAACTACAAATTAGATTTGATGGAGCTGCAGCAAAATGGCCGGAAGGAACAAAAGTTCCAACGCCACCACATTGGGGTGGGTATTTAGTAACGCCATTCTCTATCGAATTCTGGCAAGGGAGATATTCACGCTTACATGACCGCATCAGATTTGAACGGTCTCAAAATTCGGGCCAACCAAGTGGCGATTGGGCGTCTCAGCGCTACTACCCATAAAATTCACTTATGAGCGAAATCAAAATTCCAGAAAATCTAAAACCAAAAGATGGACGTTTTGGATGTGGACCGTCGAAAATTCGACCAGAAGCTCTTGATTCGCTAATTAATTCGCAAGCAATTCTCGGAACATCGCATCGCCAAAAGCCAGTTAAAAATGTAGTAAATCGAGTTCGTATTGGTTTGAATTCACTTTTTAATCTTCCAGAAGGTTATGAAGTTATTCTTGGTAACGGCGGCTCTACGGCATTTTGGGATATTGCAACTTCAGGTTTAATTGAGAAGAAATCTCAACATTTACATTTCGGTGAATTCTCTTCCAAATTTGCGCAAGCCGCAAAAGAGAACCCATTCATTGAAGATCCCACTGTCATTAAAGCCGAACCAGGTTCGCATCCAATGGCTGTCGCCGAAGCTGGCGTTGATGTTTATGCATTAACCCATAACGAGACTTCAACCGGCGTATCAATGCCTATCAAACGTCCTGCCGGAACTGATGGCGCTCTGGTTTTAGTGGATGCAACTTCCGCAGCGGGTGGCTTAACAGTTGATGCCAATGAATTTGATGCCTATTACTTTGCACCGCAGAAATCTTTTGCCTCTGATGGTGGACTTTGGTTATCGCTAATGAGCCCTGCAGCTCTAGAACGTGCAGCCAAGATCAAAGCTTCAGGACGTTGGATTCCAGCATTCTTTGATTTAACAATCGCAATTGAAAACTCTAAATTGGATCAGACTTACAACACTCCGGCATTGGCAACCATGATTCTTCTTGCTGATCAAATCGAATGGTTCAACAACAACGGTGGACTCAACTTCGCTGCTGGTCGTAGCGCTAAGTCAGCAGAGATTATGTACAGCTGGGCAGAGAGAACTTCTTACACCACACCATTCGTTACTGATTCAGCGATGAGATCAAACGTAGTTGCAACTATTAATTTCGATGAATCAATCGATGCGGCAAAAGTTGCTGCAACTTTACGTGCGAACGGGATTGTCGATACTGAGCCGTATCGCAAACTAGGTAAAAACCAATTGCGTATTGGCATGTTCCCAGCAATTGATCCTGCAGATATCGAAGCGCTTACAAGATCTATTGAATTTGTTGTAGAGAGCCTCTAATTGTCGAAAATTAAATTAGATGCATACTTCTGGACAGTGTGCGGACAGGTAACCATCCTTAATTTCTTCTTAGGTGGCTTTGGTCCGGCTCAACCATTGTTACGCGAAGAGCAAGGAACCTCTCTAACCGTTGCCGGCCTACACGGCACCGCTATGGGATTGGCTGCAATTATTAGCAGTTTCATTCATCCGACATTGGTTCATAAAGTTGGCCGAAAAAACGCATCTTGGACAGGTTTAGCTATTTTCTCGCTCTTCTTACCGCTCTTCACATTAGGTAACTCTGTATATATGACGCTAGCTGCGGTGCTAGTTGCATGTACGGGTTTTAATTTCGTAATCATGAGTTCTGTTCCTCTGCTGTCACATCACTACCCAAAACATGCAGATGTTGTGGTTTCGCAGAGCAATGGCATTAACTCGGCTGGTTATGTCTTCGGCACGGTAATTGTTGGAACCTTAGCCACTTGGGGAATTTCATGGCGTTTAGGTTTGATGCTTGCTCTTCCCGCTGCAGTGGCAATCTATTTCTTTGGCCGAAACAAAATCCATGATTCACATGACCACGATGCACCTAAGCAGAGTGGAAAATTAAGTCGCAGTTACTGGTTCGCTTGGCTTGGGTTCTTTGCCAGCATCGCATCAGAGTTTGCAACTGCTTTTTGGGCAGCATCGCTAATTTCAGATCGAACTGGCGCAAAGGCAACTATCTCTACAATTTGTGTTGCAGCGCTCGGAACTGGCATGGGAATTGGTCGCTGGTATTTACCTACTTGGCTTAAGAATTTCAACATTGATAAGAGACTTGAATTAATTCTCTACCTTCAACTATTTGCCTTCGGTATCTTCTGGTTTAGCCATAATCTGCAACTATCTCTAATTGCTCTGCTTTTGGTTGGAATCGGAATCAGTGGTCAATTTTCTTTATCAATGCTGCGCATGATTAAATTGAGTGATAACCGCCCAGATTTAGCAATGGGTAAATCTTCGCTCGCTGCGGGTCTGGCAATTGCTACTTCGCCATTCTTGCTTGCATTTCTTGGAGACCGTATAGGTATTTCAAAGGCATACTTAATGGTGCCGGTAATTATTATTGTTGCGATATTTGCTTTGAAAGCGGCTAGCTCCGAAGAACAGCCGCAACGCTAATATCTTCAGGAATTACCGCCTTTTCACGGTATTTAATCAGACTGAAAATTGCAGCAATCATGGTGATAAATCCGCAACCTGCCATAGTCCATCGAACGCCTAAGTTCTCTGCGCAATAACCAATTAATGGTGATCCGATTGGAGTGCCACCCATAAAGATAAACATATAAATTCCCATAATACGTCCGCGAATTGCTACATCACTATTTGCTTGCACGAAGGTATTTGCTGAAATCATTGTGGTGATTGCACTGATGCCTGATATTGGTAATACAAATGCATAAATAGTGAAAGTTGGAGTAATAGCCAACATCGCAATCCAAAAACCAAAATTAATCGCGGCAAGCGGTACAAATTTAGTGGCCTTAGTGCGATCTTTTCTTGCCGCAATTAGTGCTCCAGTTAGAGTGCCGAGACCAACCAAGGTTCCCAGGACGCCATAGGAAGCGGCGCCTTTGCCAAATACTTTTGTTGCCATGAGCGCATTAAAGATCTGCATATTGAGTCCGAAATTAGAGGCAAAGAAAACGGTTAACATCATTACTTGTAAATCTGGACGTTTCTTAATGTATCTAAAAGCCTCTTTTAACGTGCCATCGCTCTTTGATTTCTCCTCAATATGTAGCTCAGATTTCCGTACTGCTAGGAATGAGAGCGTCACGACTACAAAAGAGAATCCATTAATTAGAAAAGATGGGCCGGTACCAAATGCTGCAATTAGAAAACCAGAAATAGCGGGGCCAATTAATCGACCAAAGTGAAAGTTGGCGCTATTTAGCCCCATCGCATTGGTTAGATCTTTATGCCCTACAACTTCGACATTAAAGCTCTGTCTAATTGGCGCATCTATTGCGCTAAATATGCCTAACAGAATTGCAAGCACATAAACATGATCAATAGTTACGTAATCTGCAATTACTAAATAGCCCAAAAGTAATGCCGTAATGCCACTGCCAAGATTGGTAATAATTAGCGCTTTTCGCTTATCTACCTTATCTGCCAGGACTCCGCCCTGCATGCTCAGCAGCATTACCGGTAAAAATTGCAGCGCAGTTACGATTCCTAAATAAGTTCCGTTGTTGTTGGTTAGCTCTAGGACCAACCAATCTTGGGCAATTCTCTGTGCCCAAGTACCGATATTTGTTAAGACTCCAGCGGCATAAAGAATACGGAAGTTGCGGTGGCGCAACGCTCTCCAGTTACCTTCTGGCGAAATCTTCGAAAACATTAAGGCGAGAATACACTGATGCCATGAGAACCAAGATGGTCGCATTGATTGTGATGGGAATCTGCGCTTGGGTTGTGGCCGCAATCATGGGTCTGCTGCTTAGCGCGGACGCTAAATTTATCTGGACTTGCATCACCGGAGCAGCTCTTGGTTTTGTCGGAATTGTTTACACAATTAGACGTGATCGCCGAAGCGGTATTTAAGGTTTTTTACGTTTAACTTTGCTTACAGCGCGACTAACTTGATGCTTGGTGCGATTTAATAATATTTCTGCCCAGGTAAATTCTGTAGCCAAAATTGCAAGACCTGCGATTACTAATAGAGTTCCAGGTCCTGGTAGCACCATGAAAATTAGACCCACAATTACTAAAGTTGCGCCAACTGTTGCCGCAGTTAACCAACGTAATGGGTGTGGCAATTTACGCCATACCTTGATGACATAATTTTGAATGCTCTGAAACAATTTAAATCTTAAGCGTTATTTTCGATTTGCTGCGCAATGCCGCGAAGAACTTTTCCTAAACGCTCTGCTTCAACAGGAGTTGGATATTTTCCGCGACGAATGTTGTTACCAACGCGATCTAGAATCTTGATTGAATCTTCGATAATTGAAGCAAGATCATCAGTTGCTGCACGTGAGGATGCGGCTAATGAAGCTGGAGCTTCAACAACTTTCACAGAGAGCGCTTGTGGTCCACGGCGGCCATCGGCCACGCTAAATTCAAGTTTGGTGCCAGGCTTTACGGTTGTAACGCCCTCTGGCAGTGCGGTTGCAGCAAGATAGACGTCTTCGCCTTCATCTGATTCGATGAATCCAAAGCCCTTCTCGAGGCTAAACCATTTCACTTTACCTGTAGGCATAGTTGGCTCCTTAACTTAATGAACTTAATTCAGAGATGAATTCTAACTTATTGAGTTAGACAGTCGCTTCCGAATGTGCGCCGCATCCATGATCTACGGATACCACTTTCGCATCTTCGGGCGATATTGCATTTGCGCATACGCCAAAGGCGCTACGTAATGAGCCTGCGATTGGCAAGAAGAATCCGCATGAACCACACGGTTTTGGCGCGCTTTTAGCAATCGGAGCATTTGGTCCGCGATCACCTTCGTACCAACGATTTGCTGCTTGGTCGCGTCCTTCAATTGATAGAACACGTAAACGACCAAGACCTAATTCCCAGAGCTGAGTTGGATCAAGTTCTTCATCTTGCGGCAACGCAGCAAAACCTGGAACCAATCGCGCATCATCAGGTGAACTCGGAACTA
This sequence comes from Candidatus Nanopelagicaceae bacterium, assembly GCA_023260175.1. The sequence continues at coordinate 6,249 of JALQWD010000184.1, forward strand.
TATCTCCGATACCAACATCGCCAGGCTGTAAGCGATCTGCATATGGAATCCACTTTGGCGCAAGTAGCGCATCTGGCCCCGGAATTGCGACCACATCGCAGACAGTTGCTGGAGATTGTTCGTCAAGCTTTGTGATTGTTACAGACCAACGCCAGCCGTTGTATCCAGGAAGATTTGATTCAAAGAGGTAATTAGCTAAACGATCTTCATCGTCATATTCAACGCTAACAAATGCACCGACTAGCTCTTTAGCGCCAGCAGTTTCGACCGCGGCGCTAAGAGCTAAATCAGTTGCATCAAATGACATGAAATTAGTTTAAGTTAATTTTCTTAGAAATCCATGTCGCCACCAGCGCCCGCAGGCATTGCTGGTGTCTTCTCTGGCTTATCTGCAATAACTGCTTCAGTTGTTAAGAAG
>JALQWD010000045.1 GCA_023260175.1 Candidatus Nanopelagicaceae bacterium
AACCACTATTGATCGGATTACCTCCATACAAACTTCCAACATCTATGTTGGTAGTTTCGGATGCTTGGATTCGCGTAAAGGGATTCTTACGCGAAGCAGGCGGCATTGTTATATCAACTGTTATAGTTGTTTGGGCCTTGATGGCGATTCCAGTAACAGGTAGCCATTCCTTTGCTGATGTTCCAGTCGAACACTCTGCGTACGGTGCCGTTTCAAAAGCGGTATCGCCAATTTTCGAACCAGCAGGATTTGCTGATTGGCACACAACTGGTGCGCTAATTACAGGTTTCGTTGCCAAGGAAGTAGTTATTGCATCTTGGGGCCAGAATTACGCAGTTGATAATTCTGATGAGCAGATTAGTAATCGCGAACTTGGTACATTGCTAAAACGAGATTTCGAAAAATCAAGTAATGGAAATACCTACCCTGCAATCTGGGCCTTCTTAATCTTCTTAACTGCTTACACACCTTGCGTGGCTACAGTTGGTGCGCAAAAGAGGGAATTTGGCACGCGTTGGGCTCTCATAGGCGTTGGCTTACAACTTGTTACTGCCTGGCTACTTGCAGTTGCGGTATTCCAAATTGGAAAGTTATTTGTATGAGCACCTCACCAATGGTTTTAGTGCGACAAGCTCATTTAGATGGGGCATCAACTCGCAAAGAGATTGTTCTTGCTACCGCTCTCTCAGATGAAATCGTTGACCTCTGTGTCGACCTTTTAATCGAAACCGGTGAGATCACGATTCATTCCATTAAAGGCTCTTGCACCATTGGTGGCTGCAAATCATGTGCAGAGAATCATGATTGCCAGCCTAGAAACACCGAAGGCGGCCCGATTCCAATTCAGATTACTAAGCGCAACAATTAAGTAAGGCTAAACTTCCTGCATGACAACAGAGCGCTTATTGGCTTATCGCAAGACATATATCGCGATGCTTATTAGCTCTACTTTGAGCTTAATTGCCTCTCTTGTCTTATCAATTGATGCCTGGAAATTGGCCGGTAATCCAAATTCAAAGTTTGCTTGCGATATCAATGCGGTCGTTTCTTGCGGCAAGGTTGCTAAGGCGTGGCAATCAAATCTCCTTGGTTTTCCAAATCCTTTTATCGGACTTATTACTGAACCTGTTGTAATTACTGTGGCAATCGCAGGGCTTGGCTTGGTTGCTTTCCCTAAATATTTCTTACGAGTTGCTCATGTGATTTATGGTCTTGGTTTGGTCTTCGCACTTTGGTTGCTTTCACAGAGCTTCTTTGTCATTAAGGCATTCTGCCCATGGTGCTTACTGGTGACTGTTTCTACCGTAACGGTATTTAGCACCATGACACGTATTAATCTGATGGAAAATACTTGGGATTTATCCGAGCGCAACTACGAGAAAGTAAAGAGCTTCTTAGACCGCGGTTGGGGACGAGTAATTTATTCTGGCATTTATGCATTCTTGGCTATCGCGATCATTTTGAAGTACGGCAATCAGATCTTCTAGATTCCTTAACTGAGCGGAGTCTTAATTGAAGCGCGGCATTTATATTGCTTTTGATCAACTCCATCACGGCTATGGCGCTTTAAAAGAAGCGAACCCTAATAGTGATTTGATCATCATTGTTGAGAGCCAACGAATGCTGAAGAGCCGCAAATGGCATATTCAAAGGCTTTGGTTCATGATCTCTGCAGCCAGGAACTTTGCAGATGAATTGAAAAATGCAGGTTATCGAGTCGAATATTTAAAGGCTGAAACCACGAGAGCTGGAATTGAAGAAGTTAAATCAAAATATGGGCTTGGTGAAATTATTGCTGCAGAGCCAAATTCTTATCGCCTCTCAGCTGATTTAGCTGATTTGATTACCTACATTCCGAATGATTTCTTCTTAACTTCACGTGAAGATTTCAAAATCTGGGCTGATGGTCAGAAGCATCTATTAATGGAGAACTTTTATCGCGCACAACGAAAGCGACTCAATGTGCTTATGGATGGCGAAAAGCCAGTTGGTGGCGCGTGGAATTTCGATAAGGAGAATCGCTTAACTCCGCCAAAAGGTTATGTATTCCCTGAATATCTGACTCATGAACCTAATCAAATTGCTAAAGAAGTGCTAGCTGAACTTGAAACTTCGGATTTAGATCTCTGGGGCGCAAAACCTACAAATACCTGGGGCACAACTAAATCCGCTGCTCTAATGCAATTGGATTACTTTCTTGAAAATCACTTTGTAAATTTTGGTCCTTATGAAGATGCAATGCTTACTGAAAATTGGTCCTTACATCATTCGCTATTGAGCCCATACTTAAATATCGGACTGCTGCATGCCAGCGAAGTTATTGAAGCGGTACGAAAGAGATATCAAAAAGGCGATGTACCTCTAGCCTCTTGCGAAGGTTTTATTAGACAAGTAATTGGTTGGCGCGAATATATAAATGGCGTTTATTGGTATTTTGGCGGAGAGTACCGAAATCAAAATCATTTCAACTTCACTCGCCCGCTTCTGCCGCTTTTCCATGATTCGCAAAAGACAGATATGGCTTGTGTGTCACATCAGATAAAAGATATTCATGAGCGCTCTTGGGTTCACCACATTCCGCGATTAATGGTTCTAAGTAATTTAGCTCTGCTATCTGGAGTTAATCCTCAAGAATATTTAGATTGGATGCGTGAAGTATTTATTGACGCCGCCGACTGGGTGATGGTTCCAAATGTAATTGGAATGGGTATGCACTCAGATGATGGCCGCATGATGACTAAGCCATATGTGTCGGGCGGTTCTTATATTTCTAAGATGGGCAATTTTTGTAAAGGTTGCAAATACGATCCAAAGCAACGTACTGGCGAAACTGCCTGTCCTTTTACCAACTTATATTGGAATTTTCTTGATGAGAATGCCGAAGAATTCCAAGGCAACCATCGCATGTTCCAGCAAATGGGTGGGTTGAAGCGATTGAAGGATTTGCCGGAATTAAAGGTTGATAGCAAGAGAATTCTTGATGGTTTATCAAAAGGTGAAATTTAATTCTTGCTTTCACGCACCGCGGTTTTGCAGATATTTCTTAGCATCGTTGGAAATAGCAGAGTATGAAAAGGCGAAATTCCGCGCCAATAAAGTTGTCCACCCAATCCTCTTGGCTGAAAAGTAGCAACTTGAGTTGCTTTTACTTTGCCATCTAGCTCTTCCAAAGTAAATTCCAGCCAGGCTTTTCCAGGAAGAATCATCTCTGCATAGAGGCGAAGTTTCTTGCCTTCTTCGTATTCTTCCACTCGCCAAAAATCTAAACTATCGCCGATACGTAACTTGAATGGATCGCGTCTTCCGCGACGTAAACCAACTCCGCCAAATATTCGATCTAATAACCCGCGTAAATACCAGAGCCAATCTGATCCATACCAACCATTTTCGCCGCCGATTCTTTCGATGCAGGCCCAGATATTTTCGATAGGCGCATCAGAGATCTGAACTCTTACATCTTTAAACTCAGTAGCTCCAGCCCAAGAGGGATCACCTTGCGCTTTTTGCCACGGCGCAGTTGGTGATGTTGCATCAGACCAACGAGTATCAATCTCGTTATTCGTTACCTTTTCTAGCGCTAATTCAATAGCAGTGTTAATTGGCGTAAGGCCAGCCTCAGGTTTTGGAATTAATTTATCGATTGATTTCTCTGGGTCGACAACAACTTCGCTAATTAGCGATTCAACGAGTGGTCGCGCCAACGTAGTTGGTACCGGGGTGACAAAACCAATCCATAAACTTGAAAGTGATGGAGTCAAAACGGGAACTTTGATCACGATACGTTTTCTCAACCCGGCAATGGCAGCAAACTTCTGCATCATGATTTCGTAAGAAGCAACTTCAGGGCCGCCGATGTCATAAATACCAGAAGTCGGGGTGTTTAACTCAGCTATTTTAGTTAAGTAATAAAGCACATCTCGAATTGCAATTGGTTGAGTTCGGTTAGCAACCCATTTAGGTGTAGTCATAATTGGCAATCTATGAGTTAAATGTCGCAACATTTCAAAGGAAGCAGAACCTGAACCGATGATTATTCCAGCTCGAAGTTCTAAGACTGGAATTCCGTGTCTAGCTAGTTCGATACCGGTATCTGTTCTAGATTGCAGATGGCGACTGGTCTTAGAGTCATTTGCAATTCCACCTAAATAGATAATCTGCGAGACTTTATTTTCAGCGGCGGCTTTGGCAAAGGTTGATGCCATCTCTTTTTCAACCTGATCAAATTGAGTTGAACTATTAATCGAGTGAAGTAAATAGAATGCAACATCTACTCCTTGAAGCGCTCTGCTAGTTGCTTCAAAGTCAGTTACATTGCCAACTGCAATCTCTACAGATTTTGCCCATGAATATTGGGCAACTTTCTTTTCGTCACGAACAAATACGCGAACTTGATGACCTTTTTCGAGAAGCGAACGCACCAAACGGCCGCCTACATAACCTGTGGCTCCCGTGACCAATATTCGTTTCATAACACTGGTTAAGTTACTTCAAATACCCGATACTTTCTACGTGGGCTTCAAGGTAATCGCTTCGGGTATTGGAATCTTGCTCGTCGTCATTTATGCCGCTGGGTCTGGCATCTGGGTCAACAATTCGCCGGGTTGGTATTCCTCATTAAATAGGCCGAGTTGGCAACCGCCGGATTTCGTGTTCGGAATTATCTGGCCTTATAACTTCATTGTTATCGCCCTCTGTGCGATACATATTGCCAACCATCAAAGTAAGAGCACTACTTTAATTTGGTTAATTATTTTCGGCTTATCTGTAATTACAGCACTTAATTGGGCTTATCAATTCTATGTGCCGCATAACTTGAATATTGCATCAATCAACTTAATTACGACGGCGATACTTACTTTGCCTTTAACTTTCTTGATCTATAAGAGTTCTATTCAATACGGCTTGGTGTTTTCGCCTTATCAAATTTGGGTAATACTCGCTGCGGCTCTTTCTACAAGCTACGCAATTAAGAATAATTATTAGGCATAAATGGAGCCCCCCGTCAGGATTGAACTGACGACCTTCCGCTTACAAGGCGGATGCTCTACCACTGAGCTAGGGAGGCGTTGTTGCGGGCGTAATTATGGCAAATATCAGCGATTATCTGAAATCGGCCATGAAATAAGGCTCGGATACTTAGGGTTACGACCATCGCCTGAAGATTTACCGCGCAATCGGCGGATTAGCCACGGAATTACGAAGGTGGCAATCCAAAGCGCATTAATAATTTTCTTCTTGATTGGATTCTCTTTTTTAGCAGGCGGCAAAGGAATCTTGTAACCAGCATCAAAGGGCAGGCCAAGATTCTCTAAAACACCTTGCGCCACACGATGATGGCCTTCAGGATTTAAATGGAGACGATCAAAGGCTAAGAAGCGAACGTCGTTTGGATAACGGCCATCGTTTGCTTCGTTGAGGATTGCACCGGTCTCTGCAGCTAATTCGCGAACTTGTTTATTGAAATCTTTAAAGCGCTGATTCCAAATCACACCAGCACGGGTATTGGCAGCGGCGCTCTCTTGCACGGTAAATAACATTAATTTAGCGCCGTATTTTTCTAGCTCTGCTGCTAAATCACGAACTGCCTTTGCATATTCCGGCAAAGTAATTTCTGGGTAGTACTTTGGGCGAATAACATCGTTAGCGCCAGCATGAAATGAAACCAAAGTATCTGCGCCAATTAATTTAAGAGCTGCAGGAACTTGGTCGGTAACAACTTGATGAATTAACTTGCCACGCACCGCTAGGTTTGCATATCTAAAGCCATCTGTCTGCGATGCCATTACATCTGCAACACGATCAGCCCAGCCGCGGTATTTACCAGCTACTTGCACATCGGTCATTCCCTCAGAGAAGGAATCACCTAAAACAATAAAGTTCTTAAAGTTTCCGTAGTTCACTTACGCGCCTCATCTACCGCAAAGAGTGCGATAGATGTAGCAACGCTTGCGTTCAAACTTTCGGTAGTCGAACGCATCGGGATTTTCACTACAAGATCGCATTTTTCGCGAGTTAACTTGCTTAAACCTTTACCTTCAGAGCCCACGATGATCATTACAGGTTCTGTAGCAACCTTCATATCGCTGATAAATGTTTCAGATTCGCCATCTAAACCAACTACAAAATAGCCGCGTTCCTGAACATCTTCGATTGCGCGATTTAAGTTGGTTACCTGAGCTACCTGCATACGCGCTGCAGCGCCAGCAGAGGTCTTCCATGCAGCTGCGGTCATTGCAGCAGAGCGACGTTCCGGAATGATTACGCCATCTGCGCCGAAAGCTGCAGCAGAACGGATGATTGCACCCAAGTTACGCGGATCTGTTACGCCATCTAGCGCAACAATCAAACCTGGTTGCGCTGCGCGAAGCAGAATTTCATCAAGCGATGAATATTGATAAGGCTTAATTGAAAGTGCGATGCCTTGCGAATTCATTGAAATCTTTTCGACATCCGCGCGATGAACTTCGCGAATTGGTAGCGCTTTCTTTAGCGCAAGCTTTAGCGATTCTTCGATGCGGTCATCGATATCAATTGAACGCGCAACGATTAATTCTGTTGCAGGAACATCTGCGCGCAGCGCTTCAAGAACTGCGTTACGTCCGGCGACCATTTCGCCGTGGAATGAGAAGTTACTGCGCTTATCTGAACGGCTTCCTTTAGATGGCGCTTTCTTAGCCGCAGTAGTTTTGCGCTTTGCAGCTGCGTGATACGGACGATCTTCAGCTTTAGGAGTTGGTCCCTTACCTGATAAACGCTTCTTATTATTTCCGCCGGTACCTTTTGAAGGACCCTTCTTGCCCTTTCGGACAGCGCCTTTACGTGATGAATTACCAGCCATTTCTTAATTACTTCCCTTAATAGACCAACGTTGTCCCTGAGGCGTATCCTCGATTGAAATTCCAAGCGCTGCTAAACCATCGCGAATTACATCAGATGCAGCGAAATCCTTTCGTTCGCGCGCAGCTGCACGTTGGGCAAGCGCCAATTGAATTACGCCATCTAGCGCTTCTGATAAATCTGCGCCACCAGCGTTAAATGCAGTATCAAATGGGTCGCAACCAAGGATTGCTAGCGCACCGCGGATTTCAGATGCTGCTGATTTTACAAGCTCTTTGTTGTTCTCTGTGATCGCAGTATTGCCGCGACGAAGTGCATCAGAGATCTGAGCCAATACTTGCGGCACTGCTAAGTCATCATCGAATGCGTTTTTAACTGAATCGCTAATAACGCCCTGATAATCGCCAACAATTTCCTGTGCGCGAACTAAGAAGTTCTCGATGCGCTGGAAATTGGTTGCCGCTTCTTGCAGAGCTTCTGGAGAGAATTCCAACATTGAACGGTAATGCGCGCTGCCGAGATAGAAACGCAATTCAATTCCGCGAACTTGTTTGATCAATTCTTTAACTTGCATGGTGTTGCCAAGCGACTTAGACATCTTTTCGCCAGATTGTGTTACCCATGCATTGTGCATCCAAACATTTGCAAAGCCGTAACCTGCTGCTTCGGATTGCGCAATTTCATTTTCGTGGTGCGGGAAAATTAAATCTAATCCGCCTCCGTGAATATCAAAGCTCTCGCCCAAATATGAATGCGCCATTGCGGAGCATTCCAAATGCCAACCAGGACGGCCATCGCCCCATGGTGTCGGCCATGATGGTTCGCCAGCTTTTGCGCCCTTCCATAATGCAAAGTCACGAACATCGCGCTTTGCAGTGTCATCAGCATCGCCTGCCGGAAGTAGATCATCTAACTTCTGGCGTGAAAGAGTTAAATAAGAATCAAGTTTGCGTACTTCTAGATAAACATCGCCATTACCTGGTGCATATGCCGCGCCTTTATCGATCAAAAGCTGCATTAATTCGATCATCTGAGTGATGTGGCCGGTAGCGCGAGGCTCATAAGTTGGCGGCAAAACGTTAAGTACTGAATATGCTTTTTGGAATTCTTGTTCGTACTTAAAAGCTAAAGCCCACCAAGGCATATTTTCGACTTTTGCTTTTTCAAGAATCTTGTCATCGATGTCAGTTACGTTGCGAATAAAGGTAACGTCATAGCCGCTAGCAGTTAACCAACGACGCAAAATATCAAAGTTAATACCGCTACGAACATGTCCTATGTGAGGGAAAGATTGCACTGTCGCACCGCAAACATAAATGCCTACTTTGCCTGCAACTAGTGGTTGAAATTCTGAAGTTTCGCGAGTGCGTGTGTTGTACAGTTTCATGGCAGGCTCACCAAAGCATTTGCAATCACGAATACTCCTTCGCCGCGGCCAGTGAATCCCATTGTGTCTGTTGTAGTTGCACCAATTGTGACAGGAGCACCTAACGCATCAGTTAAGACTTGCTGCGCTTCATCACGACGCTTTGAAATCTTTGGTGCGTTGCCAACGATTTGTATCGAAACGTTATTAACGTGAATTGATTTCTCAGAAATCAGCGAGCGCAAGTGAGCAATCATCTGTAGACCACTTGCTCCCTTCCATTCTGGTTTATCAATTCCGAAAACTTGTCCTACATCGCCTAGACCTGCCGCTGCTAACACC
>JALQWD010000099.1 GCA_023260175.1 Candidatus Nanopelagicaceae bacterium
GGTAATTCTTGATCATTATAAGCGGCCACATCACAAGGGCTTAATTGCCGGCGATATTCAAGTACATCACATCAATCCAAGTTGTGGCGATGAGATTACGCTCTCACTTAAATTGGAAGGTACAAAAATTGCCAGCATCACTTGGGAAGGTGTGGGTTGCTCAATCTCGCAAGCCAGCGTTTCTATTATGAGTGACCTTTTGATTGATAAAGAGGTTGCTGAGGCAGATGCGGTTCTCAACTCATTTGTAGAGATGATGCAGAGCAAAGGTAAAGATTCCGGAAATGAAGCGATTCTCGAAGATGGTGTGGCTTTAGCAGGTGTTTCAAAGTATCCAGCTCGTATAAAGTGTGCACTATTGGGTTGGATGGCTTACAAAGATGCAGTAACTCAAGTTGGGGAGAGATAAATGAGTGCAAAAGTAGATGATGTAACTGAAGCTATGAAAGATGTGGTGGATCCAGAACTAGGAATCAACGTGGTTGATTTAGGTTTGATTTACGACATTATGGTTGACGATAACAACACCGCAGTTCTCAATATGACACTGACATCTGCAGCCTGCCCACTACAAGATGTAATAGAAGATCAAACTCGCGCTGCACTTGCGGGAATCACAGATGATGTGAAAATCAATTGGGTTTGGATGCCACCTTGGGGACCAGACAAAATTACCGATGATGGTCGCGATCAATTACGCGCCCTCGGCTTTACAGTCTGATTGGAATTAATCTACTAAATGTCAATGCACGCTGGCTGGATGGCGATGCGCGCCCTAACCAGCGATCAATCTGTTAAAGATGCCAAGTTAAAACCTGGAACTTTAAAGCGAATCTTGAAGTACGCGATTCCTTATCGCTCCATTTTCATACTCTTCTTCTTTGCTTTAGTAATTGACGCTGCCTTAACTATTGCAACGCCGCTTCTGCTCAAGCGATTAATTGATGATGCCGTAATTCCAAAGAATGGCACTTTAGTTACGCAATTGGCCCTAGCGGTTGGTTTCATAGCGATTCTTTCAGCTGCTTTCAATATTGTAATCAGATGGTGGTCATCACGTATAGGTGAAGGACTTATTTATGATCTTCGTTCACAGGTATTCGAACATGTGCAGTCGCAATCAATCGCTTTCTTTACGCGAACGCAAACCGGTGCGTTAATCACCCGCATAAACAACGATGTAATTGGTGCACAACGCGCATTTACAGCTACGTTTTCAGGAGTAATCAGTAACGCCATAACTTTGGTGCTGCTGTTGATCACGATGATTAGCCTCAGCTGGCAGATCACCGTTCTTTCCTTAGCGTTGTTGCCAGTATTTCTGGCGCCAACCCGTTTTGTTGGCCGTAAACTTCAACAATATACGCAACAGTCGTTTGAATTAAATGCTGACATGTCTAGCACCATGACAGAGCGATTCAATGTTTCAGGTGCGCTTTTGGTGAAGCTATATGGCAATCCAAAGAAAGAAGCCGCAATATTTAGATCTCGCGCACGTAAAGTGGCAGATATCGGCATCAGCATGGCGATGCTCAATACCTTCTTTTTCATTGCGTTGGTTTCGGTTGCAGCGGTAGCCACGGCAATCGCCTACGGAGTGGGCGGGCACTTAGCCATTGATGAGAAGATGACCGTGGGCGGCCTCATTGCAATAACTACTTTGCTTGCCCGTCTATATGGACCACTTACTGCACTTTCATCAGTACGTGTCGATGTAATGGGTGCTTTGGTTTCTTTTGAAAGAGTCTTTGAAGTTCTAGATCTCGAGCCAATGGTTAAAGATGCGCCCAATGCTATTGAGCTTAAGGCAAGCAATCCAAAGATTGAATTTAAAGATGTGCACTTTAGCTATCCAAAATCTTCAGAAATTTCCTTGGCATCACTAGAAGGAGCAGCAAAAGCTGAAACTATAACTAGTGGAGAGATTCTCGGTGGAATTTCATTTGTTGTGCAGCCAGGCACGATGACTGCGCTAGTTGGCTCTTCCGGTGCTGGCAAAACAACGATTAGCGCGTTACTGCCAAGACTTTATGATGTAACAAGCGGCGCTATTGAAATTAATGGCACAAACATTAAGGAGTTATCTGGAGAATCTCTTCGAAATTCAATCGGTGTTGTGATGCAGGATTCTCATCTATTTCATGACACCATCATCGAAAATCTTCGCTACGCAAAAGAAGATGCCACTATTGAAGAGATGAAAGAGGCGTGCAAGGCGGCACAAATTTGGGAACTAATTGAATCTCTACCGAATGGTTTAGAGACAATGGTCGGAGAGCGTGGACATCGTCTGTCCGGTGGCGAGAAACAACGATTAGCAATTGCGCGATTACTGCTCAAATCTCCAAGTATCGTAATTCTGGATGAAGCAACTGCCCATCTTGATTCTGAAAACGAAGCGCTGGTGCAAGCTGCGCTAAAAGAAGCGCTCAGAGGTCGTACAAGTATCGTTATTGCACACCGCTTAAGTACCATCAAAGAGGCAGATCAAATTCTGGTTCTTAATGAGGGAAAGATCGAACAGCGCGGCAAGCACGAAGATTTGGTAGAAGCGGGCGGTCTTTACAACGAGCTTTATCAGCGACAGGACTTATCGCTTAATAACTGATTTTGGTTTAATCAAGATACGGCCATAGATAATCAAGCCAGCAAAGAAGAGCCATTGCAGCGCATAAGCCATATGCGGACCATCGCTTAACTCTGGTAATTCAGCTGGTACTTCTGGCGTTACTTTCTTTCCTTCAATCAAATCAATGTAGAAATCTGAAGTCTCGATTTTCGATTTTAGATTCCATGAACTGATCAAATCCCCACTTGCAGGTAGTGCAAAAAATGAGCCTCTAGGTAGAGAGGTTTCCATCCTTAGTCGCCCAATAATGGTGACTTCACCTTTTGGGGTAGCAGGGACGCTAGGGCGCTCAGTTGCGTTAGCACCTGCTTCAACCCAACCGCGATCAACCCAGAAAGTTTGGCTTTTGCTCCGAAAGAGCGTTAAATATTCGTAACCATATTTTCCGTCTGGGCTGTAACGATTGCGAAGCAGAACCTCATGTTTCTTATCGAAGCTGCCGGTAACTAGAACGCTCCGCCATTCGTTGGCTTTCAAGTTAGCAATGCTCTCCAAAGAGATTTCGGGTTTATTTGAATTATTAGCGATCTCAAAATTCTTAGCATGACGATCTACACCTCTTTGGTATTGCCAATTTGCAGCAACAAGACAGAGTGCGACCAATAGGAGAGCAACAAAAGTTTTGATGAATGCTTTCGGTTCTTTAGAACTCAATTTGCTTCTTGCTTTCGAAAGTTTCATCAGGGGTGAAAGATTGTTCATGTCCAGCATTTGCAACTACTACTGCAATATAAGGAAGTATTAGAGAGCCTGCGATTAAGACCCATCTAATCGCACCATCAGTAAAGATAGCTCCAATAAAACATCCAGTTCGGATCAGCATAGAAATTAAGTATTTCTTCATCCGTCCAGGAATTTCATCGCTATGCGCATATTTGGCGCTAGAGATTGAAATCGGCTTCTCTTTCACGGGTAAAGAATAGGCTTACGCATGGGTAATTGGTAAGTTACGCACGTGAGCACAGATGCAAAAGTGGCCTTGGTAACTGGCGGCAACCGCGGTATTGGTTTAGCAATCGCCGAATCTCTAAAGAGCAATGGTTTTAATGTTGTAGTTACTCATAGATCAGGTAGCGCCCCTGCGGGCTTTAACGCAGTAAAAATGGATGTTACAGATTCTGAAAGCGTCGATGCAGGTTTTGCAGAGTGCGAAGAGAAATTCGGAATTCCTGAAGTAATTGTCTGCAATGCTGGCATCACCAAAGATGGCTTAGTCATGAGAATGTCTGATGAAGATTTCAATGACGTAATCAATGCAAATTTGGGCGGCGCATTTCGTACCGCTCGTCGCGCAACTAAAGGTTTATTGAAGTTAAAGCGCGGACGTCTCATTTTTATTGGGTCGGTAGTCGGTGGGATCGGCTCAGCTGGTCAAGTTAATTACTCAGCAAGCAAATCTGGATTACTAGGTATGGCGCGCTCCTTTGCACGCGAACTTGGCAGTCGTGGCATCACCGCTAATGTAATTGCACCGGGCTTTGTTGAAACAGATATGACCGCTGAGCTAACAGAGGCTAGACGTGATGAAATTGCAAAAGCGGTGCCGATGCAGCGTTTCTGCAGCGCAGAAGAGATTGCACAGGTCGTATCATTTATCGCGTCTGATGCAGCAAGTTACATCTCCGGAGCGCTAATTCCGGTAGATGGTGGATTGGGAATGGGGCACTAAATGGGAATCCTCGCTGGCAAGAAAATCTTGGTAACAGGAGTTCTAACTGATACATCAATCGCTTTCCATGTTGCGCGTCTTGCGCAAGAAGAGGGCGCAGATATAGTGCTAACTTCATTTGGTCGCGCCATGAGTATCACAACCCGAATTGCAGGTCGCCTGCCAAAGCCTGCTCCTGTTATCGAACTTGATGTAACTAATGACGAACATCTAGCAACACTTGCCGATCGAGTTAAAGAGCACTTGCCGCACCTTGATGGCGTTGTGCACTCAATTGGTTTCGCTCCTGAATCTGCACTTGGTGGAAAGTTCCTAAGCACCGAGTGGCCAGATGTTGCTACCGCAGTTCAGGTTTCTGCATATTCATATAAGTCATTAACAATGGCTTGCAAACCACTTTTCCCAGCAACTGGTGCATCAGTAGTCGGTATGGATTTTGATGCACAAGTTGCATGGCCAAAGTACGACTGGATGGGCGTTGCAAAGGCAGCTCTTGAATCAACTAATCGCTATCTTGCAAAATTCTTAGGGCCAGAAAATATTCGCTTCAATTTAGTTGCAGCAGGTCCAATTTCGACTATTGCGGCAAAATCAATTCCAGATTTTCAGCAGTTCGAACATCTATGGGATTTGCGTTCACCATTGCGCTGGGATGTAACTGATCCAATTCCTGCAGCTAAGGGAGCAATTGCGCTTCTCTCAGATTGGCTGCCAGCTACAAGTGGCGAGATCATCCACGTTGATGGTGGTTTCCACGCAATGGGCGGCTAGGTCGGTCGGCTCCGCACGGATTTGGCGCTTTAGCCACCCTCACTTAAACTTCTCTCATTGACCGGCTATATGCCGCAAGAGGAGAAATCCCACCTACACCGCCTTGGCGGACTGGTAAAGTCAAAGAAGTTTTATTACTTCTTTTGCTCTTTTCTTGCGCGTTTGCATGTTAATAACCACGTAAGAAGGAGAAATCATCAGCACAGAACCACGTATCAACGATCGCATTCGCGTATCGCAGATTCGTTTAATTAATTACGACGGCGAACAAGTCGGCGTAGTTGAGACTGCAACTGCATTACAGATGGCGGACGAAGTTGGGCTAGATCTCGTAGAGATTGCACCTGATGCAAATCCACCAGTCTGCAAAATCATGGACTTCGGTAAGTACAAGTACGAGATGGCGCAGAAGGCACGCGAACAACGTCAGAACCAGACCTACATTGTGGTTAAGGAGATACGTCTTCGTCCGAAGATTGAAAATCATGATTACGAAACAAAACGTAATCAGGTAATCAAATTCATCGGTGC
>JALQWD010000107.1 GCA_023260175.1 Candidatus Nanopelagicaceae bacterium
AAATGTAAATCAGAAGCTGCACCTAAATCATTTCCATCAACTAAATGCTCTTGTGCGCATTCGTTCATGGTCTCGACAACTTCTTGGTACTTCTTTGATGAGTACCACCATTCGCCCAAAGTGCATGCGAGTTCTAGGGCAATAGGCGACTTGTTCTTTCGCAGCAGATCAACTGCTTTTGACATTGCAGTCGCAGCTTCATCCATTCGCTTTAATTGATTTAAGTTATACCCAATTGCTGAATAAGCTTGCGCTAACTCTTCATTGGCATGATTGTTTCCAAGCTCTGAATAAATATCGCGAGCGCTCTCTGCCAGTGCTAAGGCTTCGTCATATTGGCCGCGTGCGTAAATTCGCGCACTTAATTCATAATAAGTATTGGCGCGTTCCATTCCATTGGTTTCAGGAATTCGCTCCCAGAGCATTTCCTCAGTAAGGATCTCGTCATTCTCTTCATCTGACATTAGAGGCCTCCTTTGCGCGGGGGAATTGCGTTGAACAATAGACCTACGGCGCAGGCCTACGTTGGACAAAACAAAGGAAACACGCATAAAATTCCCCTTGTTGCAAATGATTTGCAAATACAAGGAGTTCGCATGAACCTTATCTCGATGCATATCCCCGATGGTTTTATTAATCTGCCCATCTCAACGCTTTACATATTCCTCTCGTTGATCGGGGTCTTTATCGCCCTACGTGGTGCGCAGAAGCAATTGAGCGAGAAAAGTGCACCGCTTGCCGGTCTTACTGCAGTTTTTGTATTCGCAGTTCAAATGCTCAACTTTCCTGTAGCTGCTGGAACCTCTGGTCACTTATTAGGTGGGGCGTTGGCTGCTGTTTTGGTTGGACCATATGCCGCTTCGCTTGCCATCACCGTTGTGCTTTTGATTCAAGGATTTCTATTTGCAGATGGCGGTTTAACAGCAATTGGGCTCAATGTCTTCAACATGTCAATCATCGGAGTTTGGGCAGGCTACTTGTGCTTTTTACTTGCGCGAAAAGTCATGCCTAAGAACAAAACTTCGGTAGCACTTGCTGCAGCTATAGCGGGATTGCTCTCTGTGCCCGCCGCTGCTGCTGGTTTCGTTCTTCAATATGCACTTGGGTCAACAGCTACTTACTCACTTGGAACCGTCCTTGCTGCAATGCTAGGTACGCACTTACTTATTGGAATTGGTGAAGCGACTATTACCTTCTTGACTGTACGTATTGTGTTGGCTAGTAGATCCGATCTAGTTTTTGGATGGCAAGCGATAAAGCCAAGTTTGGAGATCAAGTAATGAACCAGAAGAAGTTTTATATTTTTGGCGGATTAATTTCATTGCTCTTAGCTGGCGTGGTTTCATTTTATGCATCATCAAGTCCAGATGGATTAGAGAAAGTTGCAGAAGATATTGGATTTATTGAATCTGCAAAGGATCATGCCAATGCAAATGGAAAATTAGCTGACTACGGAGTCAAAGGCATTGAAAATGATCGCGCTAGCGTAGGCGTGGCAGGAGTAATTGGCGTGCTGGTAACTGGCGGGGTAGCAACAGTGCTCTTCATAAGACTAGCTCGTAAAAAGTAGGAATCATTAGCACTGAAATAGGATTAGATTCTCATCATGGGCATCATCATGGCCATGATGTAGGTGAACGTTTCTATGTACACAGGCACTCGCCTATCCATTCTCTTGCGCCACATGCGAAAATCTTGGCAATACTGGGGTTATTGCTCATCGTTGTTGCTACTCCAATACAAAACTACATTGCATTTATCGCCTACTTCTCTCTAGTAATTGCATTAGTTTTAATTGCAAAACTACCTATTTGGCAATCTCTCAAGAGAACAACTATCGAAATACCATTTATTTTCTTTGCAATTTTGATGCCTTTTGTAAGTCCCGATAAAGAGGCTGCGAAAATTGCGGCAATTTCAATTATTGCTAAAGCTACTATCGGCACCCTGTTAGCAATCTTACTTTCAGGAACTACTCCAGCTCGAGAAATTTTACGAGGTTTCGAAACATTAAGAATGCCAACGCAGCTAGTTCAAATAGCTAGTTTTATGTTGCGTTATATGAATGTAATCAATGATGAGATGGAAAGAATGACTGTAGCTCGAGCTTCACGTGGTTTTGAACCAAAAGGTATACGTGATTGGAAGTTCTTAGCTGCTGCAGCCGGTGCTCTCTTTATTAGATCTTATGAAAGAGGAGAACGAGTTCACTTATCCATGATTTCTCGTGGATATGAAGGAAAATTACCTACAGTGCAATCACAGTTAGTAGCAAAACGAGAGATTGCATTTATTCTTGCAGTTCTATCTCTAGCATTAGTCTTGGCGATATTCGGAAGGAATTTCTTATGAATCATCCAAGCTTGGAAATTAAGCAACTAGCATTTGCTTATCCGGATGGGAATCAGGCGCTCTTTGGTGTTGATTTACAAATCGCTAAAGGTGAACGAGTAGCGCTACTTGGTCCAAATGGTGCAGGTAAAACAACTTTAGTAATGCACTTGAATGGAATACATCCTGCGCAACATGGTGAAGTCTTGATTGCAGGCGAAAAGATTAATATTGAAAATAAGACTGCTTTAAAACGAATCCGTTCTCAAGTAGGAATTGTCTTTCAAGATCCGGATGACCAACTCTTTATGCCTACGGTTAGAGAAGATGTTGGTTTTGGGCCATACAACTTAGGTTTACGTGGCGCTGAATTAGACCAAGCAATCAATAACGCTCTGGCGTTAGTTGGTATGTTGGATTTCATTGATAGAGCACCTCATCACCTATCTTTTGGTCAAAGACGTCGAATTGCGGTGGCTGGCGTATTGGCCATGAAGCCTGAAATATTGGTACTAGATGAACCATCTTCCAATTTAGATCCGGCTAGCCGACGTGAGTTGGCAGAGATTCTGAAAAATTTAAATATCACTTTATTGATGGTCACCCATGATCTTCCATACGCACTAGAGCTTTGTCCAAGATCTCTAATTCTAAGCAGTGGAAAAATTGTTGAGGACCGCATTACTCGAGAATTGCTTAAAGATGAGCAAACGTTGGAAAAGTACCGACTTGAATTGCCAATCGGTTTTAAGGTCGACTAAATAATTTAATTCGCTCTTGGGCAATTGCTGCACCAAATAACACGATTAGCGCACCAACTGGTTCATACCAGGTAAGACTCTCTCCTAAGAAAATGATTCCGGCAATGACGGCTACTACTGGCGTCACAAATGTAACCGAAGAGGCAATTGCGCTTCCTGCATCGCGAATAATTTGGAAGTTCCAAATATATGCAAAACCGCTGCCAAAAATTCCTAGCGCTAACATTGACAGTAGCGGAATTGGTTTGAATTCATCCTGAGCAATGCCATCTATTAAATATCCAGGGAGCAATACGGTAGCCGCGCAAATTAATTGCACCGTTGCCATAGGAGTTGGATCTAGTTTGTATGGCATTACAAATCTACGTGAATACGGGAAAGAAAATCCATAACAGGTAACTGCCAATAACAGGCAGAGCACATACCCAATTGGGTTATCACCTAAGCCTTGCCAAATCCCCATAACAGTGGCAACTCCAAGAAAACCAAAACCCAAACCAACCAATTGAGTGCGCTTTGGTTTTTCATCGCGGCCAATAATTAATATTGCCAATACCGTCATAAGGGGTGTCACGGCATTAATAATGCCGGCGAGAATAGAAGTCACTTTAGTTTCGGCTAGCGCGAAAAGTACGCCTGGGACTACATTTAAAAGCATCGCTACAACTAGTAAGTGGGCCCAGATTTTTGGATCA
This sequence comes from Candidatus Nanopelagicaceae bacterium, assembly GCA_023260175.1. Next base: position 3,788 of record JALQWD010000107.1, read on the forward strand.
TGCGGAAGCTGCACTTTGCGCGATTTAGCAATGATAATGAGCGTTATTGCGCCTAGAGCGCACCTTCCAAAAGCAACGCCAATTGGCGTCAAGAATTCCAAACCTTGTTTAATAAAGAGAAATGACATTCCCCAAGTAATACCTAAAAGAATGTAAGAAAGTAACCATTTATTCTTCATTGAGAGCCTCCGGTCGGGATTGAACCGACGATCTGCTCGTTACGAATGAGCTGCTCTACCACTGAGCCACGGAGGCGAGTGCTTAAAAACTTAGTCGACAAGAATTGTGCCGTTTGGTGTTTCAAACTGCACTGCAATAATTCCGGTATCGCCATCTGCTTCGATAGGTGTTAACCAACGAATTTCAACATCATCACCAAGTGCATCCTTGTATTCAACGCC
>JALQWD010000009.1 GCA_023260175.1 Candidatus Nanopelagicaceae bacterium
AGCCTACGGGGGTCATGGAAAACAAGGCAAAGTCAGGCGTATTCAAATACCAGCATTCGTGGTCGATTCCACAAACTTTGGAGCATTTAATCGAAGCGCTTCGAAACGGTTGGGATATTTCTATCTCAACAAGCGGTTCTACTGGAGCGCCAAAGGAAATTTTATTGCCTGCAAGCGCCATGATTTTCAGTGCTAAAAATGCAAATAACTTTGTTGGTGCAAAACCTGGTGATAGATGGTCGCTATTGCTCTCGCCCGAACATACCGCCGGGTTAAATGTATTAATAAGATCAATTGAATTAGGCGCTACTCCGGTTACTTCAAATGAGAGCGCAGATTTCACGGCAATTGTTCCAACTCAACTCTATAGATCGTTAAATGGCGATGCTCAACTCTTGAAACATTTACAAGGATGTAAATCAGTTTTGGTCGGTGGCGCACATGCAGATTCAGAATTATTAGCATCGGCTAAAGCAGCTGGCATTAATTGCATCACTACTTACGGAATGACAGAGACATCCGGTGGTTGTATTTACGACGGTGAGCCACTTCCTGGAGTTGAGATTCGCATCGGCGAAACCATCGAATTAAAAGGTCCGATGTTGGCAAAAGTAGAATTGAAAGATGGCTACTTTGTTACAAGTGATTTGGGCAAAATCGAAAAAGGAAAGTTGGTTGTTCTAGGTCGCGCAGATGATGTTATTAACAGCGGGGGCAAAAAAGTTTCCCTAAGTAAAGTCGAAAATGCTCTAGGCGAAGCATTTGCAGCATTCGGAAGTGATAATTCTGAATGGGGTTCAGCGCTAAATATTGCAACTACAAGTCAGATAAGCGATGAAGAGATTCAATTGGTCTTATCAGTGAAGTTTGGAGTTAAAGCACTAAGGATTTACCGTTTAAACGAAATACCAAGAACCGCGTTAATGAAGATAGATCGACAAGCGTTAGGTAAATTAGTTAAGTGAATAAATGGATTCTTGGCGCCAGACCGCGCACTCTCCCTGCTGCAATTGCGCCGGTAGTTGTCGCAATTGCAATCGCATACCCAGCTTTTAATTTCATTAATGCCCTATTAGCGCTAATTGTTGGGCTATCTCTTCAGATTGCCGTCAATTATGCAAATGATTACTCCGATGGAATTAAAGGCACCGACAATGATCGAATCGGGCCAGATAGATTGGTGGCAAGCGGTCTAGCTACCGCCGCTGAAGTTAAGAACGCAGCAATTATCGCTTTCTCTGTAGGAGCGATTGCGGGCCTCTATTTAGCAATGCGTACTTCTTATTGGTTTATTGCAATTGGTTTAGCGGCAATTATCTCTGCCTGGCGATATACAGGCGGCAAGAATCCCTATGGTTACCGCGGACTTGGCGAAATTTACGTATTTATCTTCTTTGGTTTGGTCGCAACTATCGGAACTTTTTATGGTCAGACTGGGCAGATAACTATCGAATCTGTGATGGCTGCGATTTCTAATGGCGCAGTCTCTTGTGCGCTACTTGCGGTAAATAACATTCGCGATATTGAAGGAGATGCCAAAGTTGGTAAGAGAACTTTGGCCGTCAGATTAGGCGATACTCGTGCGCGCCGTTTCTATATGTTTCTAGTATTTATCGCAATCTTTACCTCATTCACTGTCACCATTTGGGCAGCGCTGGGAATAATCCCAGCAATTTCTTTGCTTAAAGAGATACAGTTTCGAAAGGGTAAGGAGTTGATTGCAGTGCTTGGCGCGACAGGTAAATTTCAATTAATTCTTGGGGCTCTAATTTCTATTGGAACGTTGGTGAATAAATAATGCTTCGCTTTATTTTCATGTATATATTACCAATCGCTTTAACAATCTACGCGATTGCAGATATTGCCCGCACTGATGAAAGCCAGATAAAGCTTCTTCCTAAATGGGGCTGGCTACTGATTTCAATTTTCATCTCTGTAATCGGACCACTTGCCTGGTTAATTGCAGGCAAGGTTCGTTATCGCAAAGGACCTAAAGGGCAGGGGCCAAAAGGTCCTGATGATGATCCCGACTTTTTACGCGGTCTATAAAGGTTTATAGGCCACTATAAGTGTGCTTGCCGGTTCCCCAAATATTTACATAAACATAATTAAAGATAAATGTTGAGCCTGCAAATAGGCATAACCAAGCTGCTTTTCGACCCTTCCAACCAACAGTTACGCGTGCATGTAAATAAGCTGCATATGCAACCCAGGTAATAAAGGCCCAAGTCTCTTTTGGATCCCAACCCCAATATCTTCCCCATGCATGTTCTGCCCAAATTGCGCCGGCAATAACTGCAAAGGTCCAGAGTGGAAATACAAATGCGATTAAACGATATGCAAGTTGATCTAAAGTTTCTAAATCTGGCAAACGGCTTGCCCAAGGATTGCGACCACCGCGCTTCTCCACTGAGTCAAGCCATAAGTACATACCTGAAATGACGTTTGCTAAAAAGAAGACTCCTCCACAAATAATCGCTGCAGATACGTGGATAACCAACCAAGTTGATTTAAGCGCAGGAACAAGTGGAGCGCTTGGGCGATAAAGGACAGTAATTGCAGTGCCAAGAACTAGGAGCACCACAATTGAAATAGGTAGACCTAACCAACGTAAATCATATTTACGTAGAGTTAATAAGTATGCAACTGAGAATGCAAATGCACCGGTAATAGAGAACTCATACATGTTGCTCCATGGCACGCGACCGGCAGAGATTCCGCGTGCTACAACTCCGCAGAGCAAAAGTGCGGTTGCTAGAATCATCATTGCTGTCGCAATACGAGCAATTCTCTCTGTCTTTGCAAAGTCTAGAGTCTTAGTTAGTAAATTACCTTTAGAAGATTCTGCAATCTCAGGGGTGCGCAGAGACATTGCAGTTTCGTATGCATGAGAGAAGAAAGCTAATGTGTAGACAACCATGCTCGAGTAAACAAAGTAATTTGAAACGTACGCCCATGTCTTTGCGCTCACGTTAACTCCTTCACAATCTTGCCAATCTCTGCTTCAAGTCCTGGCGCTGCATTCTTCGCAAGGCCAGCAATTTCAAGGGTTTTACCTTTTCGGCGAATCCAGATTCGTCGGTGGCGGGTAAATAACGAGGCCAATAATCCTAGAATTGCCAGGATTCCACCAATTAGCGCAATCTGCTTACCCGGATCTCTCACGATGTTTAAATTGACCCAAGGAACATAACCTTCAAAGGTCAACGAACCATCATTAAATTTGTAAGTTTCGCCCACTTTTAATGATTTAAGGCCAACTTGAACCATCTTCTCTGTGTTTAATTTATATACAGATTGAGGAATGCCGTTATCAACCTGCAGATCTCCGACATAAGTTGCGATAAATAACCTTGGATCCAACGCCTCAGGATACGAACTTGTAGCTGGCTTACCTTTTGGCTGTTCAACTGTTGGGAAGAATGATGCAACAAAACCAATTTGAGGGTAAGTGTCAGGAACCTTTATTGCACCAGTAGATGAAAGATTTGCATCTTGCGGCAGCAAAGGAACTGCGCCTTGAAAAACAATCGCTCCTTTCGCGTTTCGCACTGTGATTAGCGGTGAATATCCATTGGCCTGCAAATAAACCGCAGTCGATCCAAAATCTAACGGTGAATTAACTTTGATAATTTTCTTAACTGGTTTTGAACCTGGAGTCTCGGCGACCGATACATAAAGAGTGTAATCCTCAGGCATATTTGTAACTGGGTTGTAACGTGCTTCAAAATTATCTGCCTTGATCACAAATGGCGGAAGCATCTTGTCGGTAAATAATTTGCCATATGTAATTGAGTCATAATTTGTAGGAATGTTTGTAAAACGTTCTCCGATATTTACAATCGAATCACCTTTCATTCCAAAAAGTGAGCCGAGGCTAACTCCGATTAAAATTAGGATGAGCGATAGATGAAAGAGTACATTTCCAAACTCACGGAAATATCCCTTCTCCGCGCTGATCCAATCGGCTTCTTGTCGCACTCTGAAATGTCTTGCTCGCAGGTAATTCTCGGCGGCTTCAAAATCCCCGGAAATAGTTTGGAAGTGTTCCATGCGTTCTAAACGGCTAGGCGCTGCAGGAGGCAAGGTAAACAAGGACTTCAAGTGCTCGATTACGCGCGGAATTACGCAGCCAATAAGAGAGATAAATAGCAGGATATAAATAGCGCTAAACCAAGGCGATCCATAAACATCAAACATCCATATTGTGTCCAGGAATTTAGCTAAACCAGGGTTTGCCTTAAAGAAATCCTGAACCGGAATTGCGCCATTAGTTCTTTGTGGCAGAAAGGATCCTGGGACTGCAGCTAATCCCGTGAGCAGAAGAAGCACTAAAGCAGTTCTCATACTTGTTAGCTGGCGCCACAAATATCTTGCGCTACCTTTGAAACCTAATTCAATTTGGCTCATCATAAGAGTGGCTCAAATCCAGAAATTAAACCGCGCATCGAATTCATCAGAGTATCCCAATAACCAGTGATCTGTAATATGCCAATAAGAATTAAGAGCGCACCACCAATATAAGAAATGCGATCACCATTCTTTGCTAAGAATTTACGAACTGCCTGAGAGCGATCCATAAAGAGTCCGCTCAAAATAAAAGGTGTGCCTAGTCCCAAGCAATACGCAATAGAGAGAATCGCTCCGCGCTCTGCACTTGCACTTTCAATTGCGAGAGTTTGTACCGCTGCCAGTGCTGGTCCAATACAAGGAGTCCAACCAAGCCCAAAGAGGAAACCAAGAATTGGTGCACCTAGTAAGCCACTATTTGCAATCCTATTTAATTTAAATGAACGCATCAGATTTATCTGACCCATAAATATTAAACCCATTAAAATCGTAAAGACGCCAAGGAAAATTGAAATGGTTCTTTGATTTGTAGAAATTGAACTTCCTAAAGAACCAAAAAGTGCACCATATGCGATGAATAACGTGGTGAATCCAAATACAAAAAGCAAGGAACCTAAAAGTAATTTTCCACGGTTCTTTGAAAACCCCGCTGCATAAGTTAAATAACCTGGTACCAATGGAATAACACATGGGGATGCAAATGAAATTAAGCCCGCTATAGCAGCAATCGGTAGCGCCAGAATTAAATTGCCCGAGAGCAGATAGTTAGCTAAATCTGCCTTCATTCTGCGTGCAACTTCTCTATTAGTTCACTTAGGGAGGCCACTGTGATTTCCCCTGAAATTCTCGCTGCTACTCGGCCTTTTTTATCAATCAAAATCGTGCTTGGGATCGCATTTGCACTTAAAGTATCTCTAAATCCTAAAAGCACGGAATCATCTACAAGAGTTGGGTATGGGAGAGCAAAGCGTTCTTGAAATGCACGAGCAGCTACTTCGGAATCTCTTGTAAGTACACCTAAGAAAACAGCACCTTTATATTTCTTTGCCAGGGCTGCAAGTGTTGGTGCTTCAGCGCGGCAAGGTGCGCACCAAGATGCCCATACGTTAATAACGACTATTCCGCCATGCGGTAATTCAAAAGTATCGCCATCTAGAGTCTTGCTTGAAAAAGTTGGACCAAGCTTTCTGCTATCCGGTTCGATAAATGTAACGGTGCCATTTCCAGCAACATAACTCTTAGACGCAACTTGGGCGCTGTTGCCACAACTAGTTAAGATTATGGCTAAAGAGATTATTGCTGCGAATTTTTTCAAGGCAGTAGATGCTTTGCCGGTTCTGAATAAGTTAAATCCGCAATCATTCCTTCATCATCAAAATGAATTGAAGTAACTGATGCCAAAGTGCAGATTCGCTTACGTGGATCATGTAAAAAACGACGACCTTCAATTGCGCTACGTAAAATCCAAATTGGTAGTTGATGTGAGACCACAATTGCATCTCGACCACTTGCTGCATCACGCGCATCAAAAACTGCTGCCAGCATTCGATTTACTTGTTCAACATAAGGTTCGCCCCAAGATGGTTTCCATGGATTCCATAACTTTGGCCAGGCAGATGGTTGGC
>JALQWD010000192.1 GCA_023260175.1 Candidatus Nanopelagicaceae bacterium
ACGTCTACTTGGCGTACTTGAAGACTTACGCGCTAGCTCACAGCTAATCATTATTACCCACCAGAAGCGCACCATGGAAGTTGCTGATGCGCTTTATGGCGTCACTATGCGCGGCGATGGCGTAACCGAAGTCATTTCGCAGCGTTTGCGCGAAAATGAATCTGCATGAGTTTATTTAAAAAATTCGTAAACAAGTTCACCGGTAAATCTGAAGAGCCAACTCAAGAAACAGTAACTGTCGAAGCTGTAACTGCGACAGTTGCAGAAGTTAAGCCAGTTGAAGTATTTGTTCCAAGAGAACTACCTAAAGACGATATTTGGTCTCAACCTATTGTTCGAGAAATCAAAGATTCTGACTGGGATGAACTAAGCGCAGAACTTCTGCAATCAGATCTTGGGCGAGAGCTAACCAATCAATTGATCGAAGCCGGTAAGCGTTCAAAAGATAAGCCACTAGCAGCGATAAAAGAGAAATTAGAGAGTGCGATGTCAAAAAAATCTCGCGCTACTTCATCTGGCGTAATTCTTATTGTCGGCGTAAATGGCACAGGGAAGACCACCTCTGCAGCAAAACTTGCCAATAAGCTACCTGGCAAAACTATTTTGGCAGCGGCTGATACCTTCCGCGCCGCAGCAGTTGATCAACTTAGAACTTGGGGCGAGAAGATCGGCCGTGAAGTAATTAGCGGTGCGCCAAATTCTGATCCAGCGGCCGTGGCATTTGATGCAGCAAAGAAGTTCACTGAATCTGGTGCAGATAATTTGATTATTGATACCGCCGGCCGTCTTCATAATAAAGCTGATTTAATGGCAGAGCTTGGCAAAGTGCGTCGTGTCATTGAGAAGAGCGCACCAATTGCCGAAGTACTTTTGGTCGTAGATGCGACCACTGGCCAGAATGGTTTGGCGCAAGCTCAAGTTTTCACTGAAGCTGTCGAAGTTACGGGCATCATTCTTACTAAATTAGATGGATCTGCGCGCGGTGGCATTGCGCTTGCCATTGAACATAAGTTTGATATTCCAATCAAATGGGTTGGTAGCGGAGAAGGCGTTAACGATTTCGAAACATTTGACTCAAACTCTTACATAACCGGGCTGCTCTCTTAACAATTCTGTAACCAAAGCGGTTGATGATTCATCCATCTCAGCGCTGAGTAGAGCAACAAATAAGGACTTTTCAATGGATGTGGTTTTAAATTCTGGCGATACGGCTTGGGTTCTAGCTAGTAGCGCATTGGTACTTCTGATGACTCCAGGTCTTGCCTTCTTTTATGGCGGCATGACCCGAACCAAGAGCGTGCTTAATATGATGATGATGTCTTTTGTGACTATTGGAATCGTAAGCACTATCTGGGTCTTTTATGGTTACAACTGGACTTTTGGATATGACGCTGACTCAAAGTGGATTGGCAGCTTTGGCTTTGAAAATCTCGCTAACTTAGTTAATTCATTTACTAATAACGGCGGAACTTATCCAATTCCTACATTGGCATTTAGTGCATTTCAGTTGATGTTTGCGATTATTACACCAGCGCTTATCTCAGGTGCAATTGCAGATCGCACCAAATTTGCTACCTGGTCCATATTTGTTGCACTCTGGGTAAGCATTGTTTACTTCCCAGTTGCACACTGGGTATTTGATTTCGGTGACAAATTTGGTGATGAATTAAGAGGCGTCGGTTATCTTGCAGGTAAAGGCGTGCTTGATTTCGCTGGCGGTACAGCAGTGCATATCAATGCAGGTGCAGCTGGTTTAGCCCTGGCGTTAATCTTAGGAAAGCGTCATGGATGGCGTCGTGAACCAATGCGACCACATTCGCTTCCATTGGTACTTCTAGGTTCCGGTTTACTTTGGTTTGGTTGGTTTGGATTTAATGCTGGCAGCGCACTCGGTGCAAATTCAATTGCTGCTTTAGCGCTAATTAATACCCAAGTTGCAACTGGTGCTGCGCTAATTGGCTGGCTTTTGTTTGAAAAATTCCGCGATGGCCATGCAACATCACTTGGCGCCGCCTCTGGTGCCGTTGCGGGACTTGTTGCGATTACACCAGCATGTGCATTCGTAGCACCATGGGCTGCAGTGATCATTGGCTTTATTGCCGGCGGAATCTGTTCATCAGCAGTAGGACTTAAATATAAATTTAACTTTGATGATTCTTTAGACGTTGTCGGCGTTCACTTGGTTGGCGGAGTCTGGGGTTGCTTATCAATCGGATTATTCGGAAGTAAGGCAGTGAATGAATTAGGCGCAGATGGCCTTTTCTATGGTGGAGGAGTTCATCTACTTGGCTTGCAGGCATTTGGTGCGCTCTTTGTCTTTGCCTATTCATTTATAGTCACTGGAATTATCGGATTGGCTCTGCATAAGACCATCGGCTTTAGGGTCAGCCAAGAAGATGAAATTGCTGGCGTCGATATCACCGAGCATTTAGAAACCGCATACGAAACCTCACGAGGAGTGAAGCTATGAAACTAATTACGGCGATATTAAAGCCAGTAAAACTTGAAGATGTAAAAGCTTCGCTTCAAGCAATTGGAGTGAAAGGCATGACCGTATCTGAAGCCTCTGGTGTTGGCAGGCAGCTAGGCCGAACCGAAGTTTATCGCGGTGCTGAATATGCAGTAAATCTAATTCCAAAGGTGCGATTAGAAGTAATTGTAAATAACGATGAGGTCGAAGCAGTCATTGAAGCAATAACTAATAGCGCTAAGACCGGAACTATAGGCGATGGAAAAGTTTGGGTCACACCAATCGAAGAGATCGTCCGTGTAAGAACAGGTGAAAGAGGGGTGGAGGCCATCTAATATGATGCCTCCATGTTCGAAGGTCTAACTTCTCGCTTCAGCGGTGCGTTCTCAAGACTACGCAGTCGCGGGAAGTTATCGACCTCCGATATCAACGATACCTTTGCAGAGATTCGCGATGCGCTTCTTGATGCAGACGTTGCTCTTGATGTCGTAAATGAATTTGTTGAAAATACACAGAGTAAATCACTTGAACTGCTAAAAGATCTTCAAGCTGGCACAAATCAAGCTCAAGCTATCTTTGACTTAGTAAATGCTGAGCTAGTTTCAGTTCTAGGTGGAGCAGCACGCCGAATCAGATTTGCCAAGAATCCACCAACAGTTATTTTGCTAGCCGGTTTGCAAGGTGCAGGTAAAACCACTCTTGCCGGAAAACTTGCGAAGCATTTAAAAGAGCAAGGCAATACGCCACTTCTAATTGCTTCAGATTTACAACGTCCAAATGCTGTTACTCAGCTGCAGGTAGTTGGCGAACAAGTTGGAGTTCCGGTATTTGCTCCCGAACCTGGCAATGGCGTCGGCAATCCAGTTAAGGTTGCAAAAGATGGTTTAGATTTCGCAAAATCTAAATTACATAACATGGTGATTGTTGATACCGCAGGTCGTTTGGGCGTCGATGAAGAGCTCATGAAGGAAGCGATCGCGATTCGCGATGCGGTAAATCCAGATGAAATTCTCTTTGTTGTTGATGCGATGATCGGACAAGATGCCGTTCGTACCGCAAAGGCATTTGGCGAAGGCGTTGGCTTTGATGGCGTGGTGCTCACAAAACTCGACGGTGATGCACGTGGTGGCGCGGCGCTTTCAATTGCAAAACAAACCGGCAAACCAATCTTCTTTGCCTCAACTGGTGAAAAGTTAAGCGACTTTGATGTTTTTTATCCAGAACGAATGGCCTCACGAATTCTTGGTATGGGCGATGTGGCAACTCTTGCAGAACAGGCAAAGAAAGCCCTCAATACTGAAACTTCAAAGAAGCTTGAAGAGAAATTCATAAAAGGCGAAGATTTCACTCTCGATGATTTCCTAGAGCAATTGCAGGGCATTGCAAAGATGGGCAATATGTCCAAGATTCTTTCGATGATGCCAGGTGCAGCGCAGATGAAAAAGCAGATCGAAGCAATCGACGATACTGAAATTACAAAATCAACTGCGATCGTGCAATCAATGACACCTGCAGAACGTCACGATCCAAAGATTCTTAACGGCTCCCGACGCGCTCGTATCGCGAAGGGAAGTGGCCGTCAGGTCTCAGAAGTAAATAATCTGGTGGATCGATTTGCCCAAGCTCAGAAGGCGATGAAGATTGCCCGTTCGGGCGGTTCGATCCCAGGAATGCCAGCGATGCCGAATATGCCATCGCCAAAGGCGCCTAAAGTTCATAAGAAGAAATCCAAGAGCGGAAATCCAGCCAAGAGAGCGGCCGAAGAGCGCGGTTAAACCCCGATTTGGCCGAATCCACGCTCGCTGGCAGAATTGTGACCCTGAGCGCGGCCCCTCTACCCGCGTCGGAAGTAAATAGCTAGAAGGTCTCGCAAACTCCAAAGCGAAGGCCATCTGGTCCAAAATTTTTTACCTAATAGGAGCAATGTTTTGTCAACAAAGATTCGCTTAATGCGTCTTGGAAAAATCCGCACACCTTTTTATCGCATCGTCGTTATCGACTCTAAGAAGGCGCGCAACGGTCTATCAATCGAAGAGATCGGTCGTTATGTTCCAGGTGCAAACCCATCTGTTGTAGAGGTTAACTCAGATCGCGCACAGCACTGGCTAAAGGTTGGTGCACAGCCATCTGCAGCAGTGACAAAGCTTTTCAAGCTAACAGGCGATTGGGGCAAGTTCACTGGTGAAGGAAGCACTTCAAGCACAGTAGAACCACAGCCAGCACGTTTTGATAAGAAGGCTAATTACGAAGCTGCAGTTAAGGCCGCCGCTAACGAACCAGCTGAAGGCGCAACAACTGCAAAGAAGAAGGCGCAAGATAAGTTAGCTGCGAAGTCTGCACCAAAAGAAGAAACTCCTGTGGTTGAAGCGGTAGTCGAAGAGACACCAGCGGCAGAAGAAGCTCCAGCAGAAGTTGTAGCTGAAGAAGTTGCAGCAGAAGCTCCAGCTGCAGAAGAAACTCCAGCAGAGTAATTAACTAACAATGTTAGACGAAGCTCTAGAGCATCTAGTTAAGGGTATTGTTGAAAACCCTGATGATGTCATCGTAAAAGAGAAGACAC
>JALQWD010000087.1 GCA_023260175.1 Candidatus Nanopelagicaceae bacterium
CAACTCCAGGTCGATGTACCTCAACTGCCAAAAAGGCGCTCTCGGGAAAATCTTTCGCGAGGATTGCCGTCGCCTCACCCATACCGAAGCCAATTTCCATGATTCGAGTTTTATAGGTTGGAAAAATCTCATCCAAATTAAGCGGCACATCATTTTCCAAGCCATATTTCTGCCAGTGGGCTTGTAGCGCAGCTTCCTGCGCATCGGTAATGCGACTACCCCGAAGGCGATAGGTCAGGATTCGCTCGCGTTGCATTGGGCAACGCTTTCATATTGGATAGCGCTATTCAAATTGAGAAGGTTTGAGCAAGATTAAGCAATTAACAAAAGGAGCCTCAAGTGCCAGGAATTAATCTGACCAGCATCGAAGCTGCAGATCGTTCAGCAATCCTAAAGATCGATAACTACAAGGTTGATTTGGATCTCACCACTGGTGATGAGACATTCAATAGCAAGGCAGTCATCACATTTAGCGCTACCCCTGGCAGCGAAACCTTTATCGATGCAATGGCAAAGCGCATCATCTCCGCTACCTTAAATGGCGCACCGGTAGATGTATCTGATTACGACGGCGAATCAGTATTCCTAAAGAATCTTGCTGCTGAAAATACTTTAGTTATCGAAATGGAAGCAATCTATTCAAAGACCGGAGAAGGTCTGCACCGCTTCGTAGATCCTGCTGACGGTGAGGTCTATCTATACTCACAGCACCAAGCAAATGACTCACGTCGAACCTTTGCCTCATTTGATCAACCAGATTTAAAGGCGACCTACGAATTTTCTGTTATCGCTCCTGCAGCTTGGGAAGTTATTTCTAACAGCCCAGTAGTAGAGCGAAAAGACTTAGGCGGCGGTAAGCACCACTGGACATATAAGAAGACTCAGGTTTTCTCTACTTACCTAACATGTTTCGTTGCTGGTCCATATCACTATGTAACTGATGAATATAAAGGTGAAAAGACCATCCCACTAGCTATCTACTGCCGTAAGTCATTGGCAGAGTTCTTGGATCACGAAGAGTTCTTCTTGCTTACCAAGCAAGGCTTTGCTTTCTACGAAAAAGAATTCGGTCTTCCATACCCATTTGATAAGTACGACCAGCTCTGTGTTGCAGAATTTAACGCTGGCGCAATGGAGAACGTTGGTTGCGTAACTTTCCGCGAAGATCTAGTTATCTACCGCTCAAAAGTTACCGAATCTCTCTATAACTGGCGCGCAAACGTGATTCTTCACGAAATGGCGCATATGTGGTTTGGTGATTTAGTAACCATGAAGTGGTGGAACGACACCTGGCTTAACGAATCATTCGCTGAGTGGGCTGCGTATTACACATCTTCAAATGCGACTAAGTACACCAATTCTTGGACTGAGTTCACTGGTGCGCGCAAGAACTGGGCATATCGCCAAGATCAGCTCTCTTCAACTCACCCAATTGCAGTTGATATGAAGAACATGGAAGAAGTTCGTACCAACTTTGACGGAATTACATATGCAAAGGGCGCATCTGTGTTGCAGCAATTAGTTGCACACGTTGGCAAGGAGAACTTCTTTGCTGGACTTAAGAAGTACTTTGCAAAGCATGCTTGGGGTAACACTGTTCTTAGCGATCTACTTGTAGAACTTGAAGCAACTTCTGGCCGCGACTTAACTGCATGGACCAAGACTTGGCTACAAACTGCTGGTGTAAACACCTTCCGCCCTGATCTCAAGATTGCTGATGGGAAGTACACAGAAGTTGCTGTAATTCAGGAAGTTCCTTTGGTGCCAGCAGGTTCAACTGAACTTCGTCCGCACCGTATGGCTGTTGGTCTATACGATGTAAAGAACGGCAAACTCGAACGTCGTAAGAGCGTTGAGCTAGATGTATCTGGCGCACGTACCGTTATTGATGGCCTAGCAGGTGAAGCAGTTGCTGATCTATTACTAATCAACGATCACGATTTAACCTACGGCAAGATTCGCTTTGATGAGAATTCAATCGCAACACTTAAGAAGCACCTGGGCGATATCAGCGATTCGCTAACCCGTGCGCTCTGCTGGTCTGCTGCATGGGATATGCATCGCGATGGCGAACTATCAGCAACCGATTACACAGAGATCGTTCTCAACGCACTTGGCAAAGAGAATGAAGCATCGGTCATTGCAGCTCAATTAACACAACTTGATACTTCTGTTCATCTTTACTCTGCTCCTGAAAAGCGCGAATCGCTACGTGAAAAACGTTCTTCCGGTCTCTACAAATTAGCGACAGAGGCAAAGCCAGGTAGCGATGAACAGTTAGCTTTAGTGCGCGGTTTTGCTAATGGCGCCACCAAAGCAGATGCCCCAAAGATAAAAGAAATCTTAGAAGGTTCAATTAATGGTCTCGCTGTAGATACCGAAATGCGTTGGGCTCTAGTAAAGGCGCTCTCCGATCGTGGCCTCTATGGCAATAAGGAAATTGATGAAGAGCTAGCTCGTGACAACACTGCAGATGGCGTGCGCCATGCTGCGGAAGCACGTGCGCTTATTAATTCAGCTGCGGCAAAGGAAGAGACTTGGAAGTCGCTAACTACAACAGAGCTTTCAAATCATATTCAGCGCCACATGTTGCTTGGATTTAACTGCCCATTCCAGCAAGATTTATATGAGCCATATGTTGATAAGTTCTTTGCCACCGTTAAAAAAATGTGGGATGAGAACTCATACGAAATTGGTCTGCAATTTGCCACACTTGCATTCCCTAGATTCGCGCCCACTGCAGCGAACCTAGCTAAAGCAGAAGATTGGATTGCAAAGAATCAGGATGCTTCGGATGGCGTTATGCGCGCTATTAAAGAGGGTCGTGATGCGTTAAAGCGTGCGCTACATGCGCAGGCTGCCGACAAATAATTAGTCGATCTGATCTACAACTGATTTACGCTTGTCGCGCTTTGCGGTGCCTGCATATGCCAGCACGCTAATCACAACAAACAAAACTACTGGAGCAACGAAGAACCAAAGTGCTGTCTCGATCGCAGATAGACCAGGGCCAGGAATCATGCCTGGTTCGTATGATGTGAATAGAAAGTTCATGTCGCAGAGTTTACAAGATTATGCAGTTGCAGTTGCAACGCCAAATGGTTCTAAGTACGGAATCCATGATGCTTCGGCACGTGTGGCCCCTAACACTCGCCATGCAGCGCCAATTGGTTCGCGCGGTAATTGGCGTAAACGCCAGCCTAATTCTTTAAGTGGTTTATCTGCCTTTGTGTGATTGCAACGGTGACAAGCGCTAACAACGTTTTCCCAAGTATGAGCGCCACCGCGGCTTCGTGGAATTACGTGATCAATTGATGTTGCAGGAGCCGCGCAGTAAACGCATCGCCCGCCATCGCGAGCAAATATCGCACGTCGTGAAAGCGGAACCGCATGGCGGTATGGAATACGAACAAATTTATTTAATCTAATAACAGCGGGTAGCGCGATTTCACCATTTGCAAAGTGCAAAATTTCTGCGGAATTTTCTACAACAGATGCGCGATTATTTAGGACGAGAATGAGCGCGCGACGATCAGTTACGACACCTAGTGGTTCGTATGTCGCGTTGAGCACTAAAGCTCTAGACATATCCGCTCCCGTCCAACGCATGGCTTGCGCTGATTCGCAAATCTTGCCTTACCCCGCCCCTCTTTCAAGGGATTTAGAGGTTACATTTCGACAAATTTCTTACTGACTATCGGTAGATTTACGCTCATGAATAGCCTTCAAGAGTTCTGGGATTGGTTTGATGGTGCGCCGCTACATATTGCCATCATTGTCGTTATCGCAATAGCGACCCAGCAGTTGGGCCGCCGCACAATCAATCGCATAGTCGATCGTATTTCTCGTGCTGATTTAGTGCCAGGTCCAAAGAACATTGCACATCGCCAAGCCGAACGCGCTAAAACTCTTGGCACAGTTCTAACCAGCACCTTAAATGGCGCAGTTTGGTTGATCAGTATCTTTATGTTGCTTGGAGAGTTTGGTTTAAACCTTGGGCCGCTGATTGCCTCTGCTGGAATTCTTGGCGTTGCGCTTGGTCTTGGCGCGCAGACAATTGTTCGAGACATGCTCTCTGGAATATTAATGTTGATCGAAGATCAATATGGCGTTGGTGATGAAGTTGAAGTACTTGATATCAAAGGCAAAGTCGAACGTGTTGGTTTACGTATTACATCTTTGCGAGCATCAGATGGCACGCTCTGGTATTTACGAAACGGTGAAATTCTAAAAGTAGGAAATAAATCCCAAATCGGTTGATTTATTCTTGATTTATTAGGCTATTCGCCGCAAGCTCTAAATAATTCCAAAGTTCTGCACGGTGCACAGCATCTATTTCAACAGAATCTAGCGCTCTAGCCATTGCACTAAGCCACGCATCTTTCGCTTTTGGATCAATAAAGAATTGATTGTGGCGCATACGAAGTCTTGGATGGCCGCGTGTTTCTGAATACGTGCTAGGTCCACCCCAATACTGTTCTAAGAACATCTGTAAACGCTCTGCAGCTGCGTGCCAATCTTGCTCTGGATACATTGGGCTAAGGATTGGATCAACAGCAACAACTGCATAAAAAGCCGATACGAGTTCTTCAAAGAACTCGGTTCCGCCTACCTCTTCATAAAAGGTTGTCATATGTTTTTAATTTCCTGAAAACTCTTTCCGCGTGCAATAAATATTACGGCGAATGAAGCCAAAATGCTCATGATGCCTCCGATATAAAACGAGAGAGCATAATCACCAAGTTTTACGCGAAGCATCGCCGCGCCAAGGGCTGCAACCGATGCCCCAATCTGATGTCCAGTAAATACCCAACCATAAATAACTGTTCCGTATTTAGGGCCAAGTACTGTGCGGCAAAGTGCAATTGTTGGTGGCACAGTTGCTACCCAATCCAAACCGTAGAAGATAACGAAAACTAAAGTTGAAGGATGCACTGTTGCAAAGAGCAATGAAGGCAAAAGTAAAAGCGATAATCCACGGAATCCGTAATAGAAAACCAATAACTTTCTAGGATCCACACGATCCGTTAAATATCCAGAGCCAAGTGTTCCGATCACATCAAAGATTCCGATTAGCGCAAGTAAAGATGCAGCAACAACTTCACCCATACCGTGATCATGCGCTGCAGGAATGAAGTGCGTTCCAATCAAACCATTTGTAGTTAATCCGCAGACGAAAAAAGTTCCGAAGAGTAACCAAAAATCTTTATGCTTCGCGCCGTTCTTTAGTGCATCGATTGCATTGCGAGCCGCATTACCTTGCAAACGCGGTGGTGCAACCCAGTCTTCTGGCGCACCATATGGCTTTGCATCTACATCTGATGGATGTTCGTTAAGGCCCCACCAAATCAATGGAATTACTGCAGCGGCTGCAAGAGCGATAGTTATTGAAACGCTCTTCCATCCATGGTTGATTGCAATTGTTGAGAGCGCCGGCAAGAAAACTAATTGCCCTGTTGCTGCCGCTGCAGTTAGAGCGCCGGTTACCAAACCTCTGCGCTGCAAAAACCATCTGCTTGCAATAGTTGCTGCAAAAACCAAAGCCATCGATCCAGTACCGACGCCAACTACTACTCCCCAGAGCATTACCAAATGAATTGGCGAAGTCATGAAGATAGTTGCGAATGCGCCAAGACTGACCGCCGCAAGCGCGCTCATAACAACTTTGCGCACCGTGAAGCGTTCCATCAGCGCAGCTGCAAAAGGCGCAGTTAAGCCATAAAGAAGGATGTTTACTGAAATAGCTAATGAAATCTGATCGCGTGACCAACCAAAAGCATCCTCAAGCGGAACGATTAATACTGAAGGGGCGGAGCGGTATCCCGCTGATGCAACAAGAGTTAACCAAGTGATTGCTGCTGCAATCCAAGCTGGGTGAACTCTTCGTTTCATTTATGGAAGTCGCAGCCAGACAGCGGTATCAGCTGGAATATGTTCGCCTTTTAGCGGTGCAGATGAGATCAAAACTTCTGCGCCATAAGGGATTACAACTTCGGCTGGACCAAAGTTAACGTAGCAAGCGAATTTGCCTGGACGTGAAAAAGCAATTACATCGTCAGTTGATTCAAGCCAATTCATTTCACCGTCACCAAGACCGGCTTCGGCTTTACGAATCAGCAGAGCTTGCTTAACCATTTCAAAGAATGATCCTGCAACACCTTGTTGTGTATCTACAGCGCGTTCTCCCCATCCAGATGACTGCGGAAGCCATGCTTTATCTACCGTTAATGATTTATCTGAAGAGAAGCCATGTGCACCAGCTGCATCTTTAGTCCAAGGAATCGGTACTCGGCAACCATCGCGACCGCGATCAGTATGTCCTGACATCTTCCAGATTGGATCTTCTAAACGATTCTCTGGAATATCACGAACTTCAAATAATCCAAGTTCTTCGCCCTGATAAATATATGCGCCACCAGGAAGAGCTAGTTCTAGTAGCGTTGCAGCGCGAGCACGTAGAAGTGCGCGTTCTATATTTAACTTCTTTGGGTCTCCGTATTTTTCAAGGCCTTTACCCTTGTTCTGTAAACCAAGCTCTAAGCGATCGGTCTTACGAACAACGTCGTGGTTCTCCCAAACCCATGATGGTGGAGCGCCAACTTTTACAACGTCGGTCATTGATTTATCAATAATTTGCTTAAGGCTCTGCGCTTCCCACTTTGCAGTTAGGAATGAGAAGTTAAAAGATTGATGTAATTCATCCGGACGAACATACATCGCGGTTCGCTGGTCATTTGGCGCCCAAGCTTCAGATACCAACATTGGATCGTGCTTGTATGTATTTGTAATTTTGCGCCAATCGCGATGAATTTCGTGTACTTCTTCTTGATCCCAATATGGGCGGTAGTGGCGATCTAATAATTCAACTTCAGCGAAGTCGACATCAGGCATGCCCTTCTCTTTCCACATTCCGTGTGCAACGTCGATGCGGAATCCATCGAATTCAAGATCTAACCAGAAGCGGAATACCTGACGGAAATATTCCCAAACTTCTTGGTTCTCCCAATTGAAATCTGGTT